>JAUXEW010000279.1 GCA_030620375.1 Desulfobacteraceae bacterium
CCTTTCTTGAATGGTTTGAAACTTTTTGCCGTTAATCGAAAGGATTCGATCCCCGGGCAACAAGCCAGCACGACGACCCTCATCTTTCACTCCCCCGATTATATCGATTGCGGACCCGGACCGGAAAAAAAAGCCCCATTCTGGTTCGTCCCCCCACTTGATAATATTGTAAAGATATAGAGATGCGATTGTGAGAATGAACGCCATGACAAGGCCGAATCCGAACCAGGATCGATTTTTATTGTCCTTCGACGTCACGGGTAATTTTCCTTTTGGCTAAAGGCTTCGACCAGGCTATGAATATGAAAACCAAAGACACCGCTATGGCCAGAATGGGGACCAGATCTCCATTTCGGGTATAAAAAGTTTTCGATTCCGTTGGAATAATCGTTCCATTTAATATACCCCTGACAAACAGATCTTGACCGTTTTCATCTTGAAGCCGTTTGACGATTCTTCCATGGGGATCAATGATACACGAAACCCCGGTATTGGCGCAACGAATGATGAAAATTCCGTTTTCCACAGCCCGAAATACACTAATGGCCAAAAGCTGATGAGGAGCGGCCGTCTTTCCAACCCGGGCCTCATTGGTAATATTAATAACAAACTGGGCTCCCCGTTTTACAAATTGTCTGAAGAAATCCGGAAAAATGTTTTCCCAGCAAATGGTTACCCCGAAGCGGTATGGCGGCAGTTCGAAAACAACAGATTTCTGCCCGGAATCATACTCGCTTAAACTGGAAACGTTAATCCATTTCCATGGAATGATTTTCTTTTGGGGTAGATATTCAGCGAAAGGGAGAAGTCGGATTTTGTCATACTGCTGTAAATCGGATTTTTTATTCCCGGGTATCATGAGAAAAGCAGAATTGACTAAATGAGGTCTTTCCTGTTCAGCTTTCATGAATTTCTGATGCTGGGCGCTTCCGAAGACAAGGGGCGTGCCCGTTTTGAGGACTATTTGATTTAGCTCATTTAAAATCTCGGGATTGAGCGAGATCGATCCGGGTGTGGCCGTTTCCGGCCAGATAATCAGCTCCGGAAGATTGAGGCCGGCTTTCAGCGTCAGATCCTCATAGATTTGAATGATCTCACCGGCATATTTTGGATCCCACTTTTTACGTTGTTCGATATTTCCCTGGACAATTGCGACATCAATCGGTGTACCAGTGATTGTTTTCGAGATGGCTCGATGGCCGTATCCCAAGCTCAAGGCCGTGCATAAAACGGCTGAAAATACCAGTGCGAGTGCCCATTTTTTAGAAGCCACCCCGTAGTTTCGGTGAGATCTTCGAGCCTGGAATAAGGATAGCAAAACGAGCACCAGACATGCGATTCCTGCATTCACCAAAACAATCAGGAAGCTGATGCTGTAGGTGCCGAACAAGGCGGCGAGCTGCATGACTGCCGGATACCGGTACTGGGAGTGGCCGATCAATTGCCAGGGCAAGGCCAAAAAAAAGAAATTTGAGCGGATGTATTCCAGCGCTACCCAGAGAAAGGGGGCCGCCCACAGTCCCGCGAACTGCCCCAGGCGTTTGGAAACACAGCCCACTCCCAGGCCGAAAAGACCGAAGTAGGCACCCAGGTAAAGCGCGAGGATTGCGTGGTGATACCATCGATAATTCGCAATGCTACGGATCCAGTCAAACGTGCCTAAAAAAAATAAAATGCCGCATAAATAGGCGAGAAGAAATGACTCTATCTGACCACGACTCGAAACGATCAAAAGCAACGGTACGACCGTGATCCATGCCAGGAGGCCTATATCCCAATCGGGAAACAGGCTGACCAGGAGAATAGATGAAAAAACGCTGATAACAGTGTTTTTAATGGTGCCGTATAAAGCCATCTTTATTGGCATTCCCGGTCAGGCAGGAATCAATAAGCCGCTGAAACAACGGGAATCCTGCCCGTTCGGGTATGACTTAAATGAATGAAATTCTACTTTTTACGATTTCGCCAAACAATAACTGTACAACCGAATCCGGATAACTGATGCGCCTATGGAACGATCCTGATTTTAAATGTGCCGGAGATGGCGGCCTTTTCCATATCATTACAATGATTTCTATTTGTGATTTTTATATCCGAAAGTACAGCGTGACCTGTCAAACCGAACTCCTTCTGGATTGCCACATTACAGGGCCTGGCCCAGTAAAGACTCATAAGATCGTTATCGGTATACTTGCATAACCCTTTATCGATAACGATATTTTTTGAAAAAATATGCAGGCGGGTAATATCGATTTCCGCCGATTCGAATTGGGGGCATGCATCCCTGTTTCCCGATCCTTTTTCATCAGTCTTCATTTTGGTGCAGCCCACGCTTTTAATGCCCATTTCTTCCATTATCTTTTTGTCTGTAATCACTTTTGTCGCTTTCAGAACGGTCTGGATGCTGTAGTATTTGGGTTTTTGACCATGCTCCCCAAAGTAAGATGCAGTAAAAGTTCCGTGGATCACCGAACTCGCATTGATGGGATTCGGCGGATTTTCACAACCCTCCCCTGCCGGTTCTCGGGCGCCGTCGGCCCAAGCCGTCGTGTAAGAAACAGCGATCATGGCTACTAATGTTAAAAATACGATCAATTTCAACGTCCTTTTCATTTCCATACCTCCTTTTCCTGAATGGTTTTTGTTATCTGCCTCAATGAACTTGATTAAAAACAACCCCATCCTCGCGGATGTCCTGGTTCCCGCCGGGACCGTGCTGGCATTTGGAGACGCTCGTTTCCGCAATTCGGCAGTCGGGTCCAAACCCCTTTTGATCCCTGTCTATAGTTTTCCGATACATGATGCAGCACGGGTTTTGGCAGTGATCCTGCCAAACGGCACCGAGAAGCGCATGCCCCATTTCGTGAACCGCAGTGCGTGCCAATACCTGGTATTTAGTGTAAGGTTTTCCCCGCTTGCCGATCCGTATTATTTTTCCTTCGGAATCGAAATCAATCTCGTTGAATTCAACGGTATCGTCCGGTTTCATGGTGTAAGGCGGATTGGGTGGCGGGTCGTTGTCGTTGAGATTAAAAGGGCTGAGCTTGTTGCACTTGTCGGGAAATTTCCTGCAATCAGTTACAATCGGTTTTTGTCCCACCGCGATCTTTTTATATACGCCCTCTTTGAAATAATTATCGAGTGCGTAAGGGTAAATAAATGTCTTAAAGTATTTATGAGACTTTTCTGCGGACGAGGCATAGCCGATAGTGCTCCATGACCAGACAGATCGGTTGTTGCGATCATTCGACATAAGGTAGGTGTGGCCCCCATGATGGGCATCATCTGCTGTGCTACAGTACACCGGCCATCCTTCCGAACCCTCCTTTCTTTTAACCGTGATTTCAAGGATGTCACACGGGGGTTTTTTACCATCGTTTGCCGGGTCATATTGAAAGTCTTTCATGGGGAGAGAGGGATTGTCCATCTCACCAATCACAACCACCTCAATACCGGCGAGTACAAATGCCGGGATATTCACCCTGCCATTGTGGCTTCCCGGAAAGAGCTTTGTATAGAACTCCTCCCAATATTTATA
>JAUXEW010000277.1 GCA_030620375.1 Desulfobacteraceae bacterium
AAAATTCCCAAAGGAAGAAAGATACGGTCTAACTTCATACCCTTGAATCCTTGACCCCTTGAATCCTTGGACCCTCTTCTCCAACTAAATTGGAGAAGAACCAAAAATTTCGATAGGGGCGCTATAATTATTCCCATCACTGTCATAAACCTCAAGCGTACGATATCGACATAGAATTTCCTCATCCATGGCGCAATAAATAGCCGCAATATCATTGGGATTTATGGTTTGAAAGCGAGGGGGATAAACATTATCTATTCTTAGCGTTTCTTCACCATTGGTCAGTAAAAAATAATTTTGAATCACGACCGGCTTGTCTGAAGTATTTGAAATATGGATCTCCAGGTTCTGATCCGGCAGGGTACAGCATTTAAAGGCCAGTACCTCTTCGATACTCGAGTTTATGATGATATTCACATGGATCATGCAAATGGCTCTCCTTTTATGACGCCTGCTTTGTTCGTAACTTCGAAACCGATACACATGACGGGTTACGGTTTATTTTTTATTGTTCGGTCGAACCCCGGGATCAGGATTCGCTTCATGGTATCTTTTACCATCTGTATGTAGTGGTCGCGGTCCATTCCAAACATGGGCCGAATATATTTTTCTCCGGCGATAAAACTGAATATGGAAAACCAAACCGCCAGAATCCCGGCCTTAACCTTATTTGAAAACTCCCTGTCCTCCATTGAAAATCCCATGGCATCCGCCACTTCGTTCAGCGATATCCGTTCATTTAAAACATCGTCGAATTCTTGCTTCGTCTTGCCAAACTGCTGAAAAAGAATCAGGTTGGGCACTTCAGGATGGGTGGCAAGAAAATCACATATCTGATCTATTGCGACTGCATAACGTTCAAACAACGGCCTGCCTTTGGCCTTGGTTTCAAGATCTTCTATCAGGACCCGGAATTCGTCATTAACATCAATGATTACGGATTCAAACAGGTCTTTTTTCTCACCCCAGTGATAATACAATGTCGATATGTCAATTCCCACCTTTTTTGCAATCATCCGTGTGGTCGTCCCGTGGTAGCCATATTCTCCGAATAACTTTCGGGCGGCCGCAAGCACTTTTGCCTTCATAGAGCCGGGATCTTTTCGGGCCTTTTCCAAGGGTTTGTACATGTTTGTCTCCTATTAAAATCAAATAGAATCTGTTTTAAACCTCCTGACGAGCCATTTTGATCCTTTTGCCGACAAGCACTTAAGCATCACCGCTCCATCAGGCATTTCACAACAATCGCTTCCATCACTTGATGGACGGATCATAGTGGTTAAGAATGAAAAAGTCAAGGCGCTCTCTTTTAAAAAAAAGCGCCCCGTCGATCCTATAATTTTTTTAGATCGGCAGGGCGCTATAAACGTGTGGTTTTTAGAGAATCCGGTGCCGGCTAAACAGCCGCTTCTTTACCGGCAAACATCCGCTGGATACCTTCTTGAAAGGTCCTGGCCGGCTGGCTGTCCCTGACTTTTTTCAGCGATATGGCATCTCCCGGACAATTGGACGCACAAACGCCGCAGCCGATACAGGCATCTTCCCTCACGATCACCCTGTCCTCGGATTTGTCCTCTTTCTCTCCCGTTCGATACAGCAGTGCATGGAAGCTGCAAATATTGATGCATTTTTTACACTTTGTGCACGCGTCGTGATCGATGACCGGCACATAATCCGTCTTCTCAAAATTATCCAGACGGTTCATCTTAATGGATGGCCCGATGACCCCACAGCAGCACGCACAGCAATTGCAGATAAATCCATTTTTATCAACCGTATTTGATGACAGATGGATAAGCCCTTCCTTTTCGGCCTACCTCAAAATATCCATGCTTTCATCAACCGTAACATTTCGGCCGATTCCTTCAGCCACCACATAATGTGCCGCCGCACCGAAGGCCATGCAATTTTCAACCGTTGCTTCGCATTCCGGTGATTCTTTCAGCATCATGGACATCAGCCTGCAGGTACAGGGCATGATGGCAATATTATTTTCAAATCTTCCGTAATCTTTAATAATCTGCTCGACATCCTGATAGGCCATCACCTGAGATTTATCCGGCACCAGTTTTTGATCCACATCGATCACCCGGGATTCAGGAGCGGGTTTTAGCGACGGTATGATTCTGAAAATGCTGAAATCAGAATCCATTGTATTGGTGGTCATCCCGCCACCTTCAAGCTGATGCATTTTCTTCACAAATGCGCGCCGCTCGTCTATGCTGTTATGGGGCGAGATGATAAAATATTCAACAAGGCCGGGAAATAACGGTGGAATCAAATATTTCCGTTTGTTTTCATCTTTACGATCAACGTGCCAAAATAAAACACCCCGTTTCGACAGACGTTCAAAGGTTTCTGTGACTTTTTCAACCGGCAGCCCTGTTTTCTCGGCATACTCTTCTGCCGTAAACCGGTCCATCTGAACGGTTGTAAAGGGTCCGGCGGCAAGTATTTTTGCATCCTCTTCGGTATACCAGATCTTTAAAATTTCCAGGGACAGCTTATTCTTCGGCATCATGATGATGTCACACAGTTTTTTATAGGATGGGTCGGTTTCATTGTTGGGCATGGTTATCCTCCTTAAAGATGGGCAACATTTGAAAGGCTTTACGGTGATCCACTTTCTTTTACACATATCACGGCGCTGGTAAGCAAATCAACCAAATTATGCACCTCCATCATCTTATCATACATTTGGCTGTTTCCCAAAACAAGCCACCGAATGGCCATATAATTGAATGCGCCAAAAAACATACTTCTGAAAATTCGTGCGTTGACAACTGATCGAAAGCTGCCGTCCGCCTTTCCCTCTTCGAGAATGTCATCCAATACACGGACATATTTCCAATATATTTCATAAGATCGGGTACCGTAAAACCGCCGGTTAAGCCTGATATGAAGTAAAAAAATCTTTAAAAAATCAGGCTCCGTTAAAAAAAGATGGAAATGGTTTTTAAAAAACCATTGCAGCTTTTGAAGCGGTTTGTCGACCTGGAACGGACCTGATAAGATATCTAAACTGGTTTCAAAACGGTTTGCCGGTATGGATAACAGAAGGTCTTCCTTATGCTTAAAATATTCATAAATGGTTCCTTCAGCGACGCCTGCCAACTTCGCGATTTCCGATATTTTGGCTCCTGAAAATCCGTTTCTCGAAAATACCTTTTCGGCAGCGTCCAGAATTCTATTCGCCTTGTTGCTATCGACTTTTTTCTCTTTGGCCAGGATCATGGGTAAAATCAACGCCATGATATCATCTAAATCCCCACTTCCTTCTGTCACCTCCCGGGTGTTAAGAGTACTGAGAATCTCGGCTCCGATCATTCCGGTAATGATTTCCATCACCAAATTCATATCCACGTCACTGCGAAACACATCTTTTTCAACCCCTTGCATCAATATTTCGTAAACCTTTCCGAAAACGCGCTGGTGAAGCTGGAAAGCCGGTGATTCATAAAACGCTTTTTTTGAATGGCACTCAAACATCATAATTTTGGCATACCGGGGGTGCCGATCATGGTAATTCAAGAAATACCAAATAATCTTGCTCAATCT
>JAUXEW010000101.1 GCA_030620375.1 Desulfobacteraceae bacterium
CTTCCAGGGGGTCTCCCATGTGCATCATTTCCCAATCTAAAATTGCCTTTATCTCACCGGCTTCATTGAACAGGAAGTTTCCGGCCCGCATGTCTCCATGCACGATAACAACCTGTTGCGCCGGCGGAGGAGGATTGCGACGAAGCCAGCGGATGGCTGCACGAACTACCGGATGGGGTTCCAGCTCGTTTTTATCTATGTCCGCCTCCCAGTAATCCAGCTCCCGCTTCCAGCATTGATCGGGCGCGGGCCTCTCCACTTTGCCCTCTATCCCTAACGCTACAGGATCTGCCTTAGGAATGGTCCCCATTATTTCGCAGAATGTTTCCCCGATTTTCTCACGCACCGCATCATACGGCGGTTCCAAAAATAAGCGCTGAGCATCCTGGCACCCGATAATCTCTTCCATTACGAAAAAAGGACTGCCCAGCCATTTTGAATCTTCCTCAAGCCATATTGGTTCCGGTACCGGCACCTCAGTGCCGTAAAAGGCGCTATAGGCATCCCATTCGGTTGTCGTCTTTGTTTCGATAATACCCGACTCGAATTCACGTCGCAGGATCACCCGCCGTGACACTGGTTCACCGTTAATTGAATAATTTAATTCAATCCTGAACGTCTGCCGGGAGGCACCACCAAAAATCGGGGCGATAAAACCGATATCAATATTTTCTGCATCCGGCAGTCGATGGGATACATAAGCCTTAAATTGTTCAACTACTTTCTCTTCTGTCATTATACCCTCCTCTATTAAGGTGCCATATCCATCAAGTCTTTGAATCCCGACGGGGCATGGGGCCCAATGATCAACTGCTCAAGAACACCCATCCCTATCTTATCTCCCATGGTAATCCGGCTGATGGCCTGGATATGCAGATAGAGCGGATTCGCTTCATCTACAGCCGCCAGATCAATCGTATCATACGCGACCGCCAGTTCGCCCTTATTCATACCGTGGCCCCATTCCGGATGGGTGTACCCAATGCCCGACATGTAAAAGTGATAGAGCGGTTCCACTTGAAGTTGGATCTCCTCTTCTTTTTTCGTCAAAAAAGTAATGACCGCGGATTTGGCATGCCGGGTTCCGGATTTGAACTTGACCTGGCTATCGACTTTTTTCATCGCTTCAGGGGAGCCGTCTCCCACGGGTGCGATAATCCCTTGCGTATGCCAAATGTTGCCGTCCCCATCCGTGTTGATGTCGTATAAGGTAACGCAGTCATCAAAGTTGACCGGCGCCCATAACCAGTAATATTGGGGAAGTATCGGTGGCGCAGGCGGCTGAAGGTCCTGGGCGCCGATAGGGCGCACCCCCCACGAACGGTCACGAGTCCCGAGCCACATCTCCGGTGCGACATCTATTTTGCTGCCCTTAACACTGATCCAGCCATTGTAGGAACCGTTCTGTGTCATCCGGGTGGAATCCATAAACACCCGCGGTCCTACCCGGTACGTATAGCGCGCCTCCTCTAATGCTACGGCACGGGCTGTAAACGTTAGATCCGCGCTAATGCCGTGTTCATTTTCATCAACAACGATCCGAAGCGATTTTAACGGCTCCAACACTTCAACCGATATCGGGCCCACTTTGGTGTCCATCCGCTCCATCCCCATGTGTCGGGAAGCCCTTAAATTGTGCTGGATTCCATCTTTAATAACGCTAAATGAGGAGTCCATAATGTTAAGATGTGGATAAACGCCCAATGCAATTGAAAAAAATTCTTCATTTGCTTTCGAATAGCCGTTAAAAAAATACCGGTCATAAAAATTTCGATCAGAGCCTGCATATGCAATGGGTTCGGGTATTTGATGGATTGGATAATCATCCCCTTTTGTCAGCATCTTATCCTCCTTGAAAATATGGATTATGTGAAGCTCTCCGCTGCAAGCAGCGGGGTATCAGAATAATATGGAATTTGTTTTAAACCTCCTGACGGGTTGTTTTTATTCTGCGCACCAACCCCGCAGAAAGCGACGGGAAATGGGCTCGCATTGCTTGTTCAGGCTGAAAAAGTTAAGGTGGTCCCGGCCATATTGAGAATAAACGCTTCGGGCATTTCACGCTCAAATGTTTGAATCGCCTTTCGCCCGGTACAGTGGGTGGGAATGACATATTCGGGATTAATCTCTTTTATGGCTTGAACCGTTTCACCAATAATCGGTTCAAACATAGGACCGCCCAAGTGGAACCCTCCCATCACGGCATGGACCTTTGAGAAGCCCAATAAATCCTTAGCATATTTGACGGTATTGACGATTCCGGAATGGGCACATCCGGAAAGGACGATGAGCCCTTTTCCTGCCAGATGCATGACGATGCCGGTGTCGTCTTCCAGAGCATCCGGAAGTTCTTCCCCGTCCAGTTCAAAAAATGCATTCGGCATTCCCTGTTCGAACGATGTTGTTCGGGCAATCTCTCCCAGAAAAAGAACATCCCCGTCAAGCAAAGGATAGGGATCCCTGGTCTTTACTATTCTAAACCCCGCCTTTTGGATCTGAGATTCATTCGGTGTCGGCATGGTGATCTTAAACCCGGATCCCACAGACAGAAATCGATTTGATCTAAATACAGACGGATGAACAGCCAATTCGAGATCTTTTTTCCCGATCGTTTCACCGGCTTTAATCATTCCACCGAAATGATCAATATGACCGTGAGAAAGGGCCGCAGCCTCCACCTGAGCCAAGTCAAAGCTCAAGGCTTCCGCATTTCTAACCGCCACGTCTTCAGACAACCCGAAATCCAAAATCATTGTTCTTGTCTTATTACCGGTCGTGGTTTTGACAATGGCGGAAAACCCATGCTCAGCGAGTATGGAATTGCTGAATTCATTACCTTTTAACGGCATTGCCCGGGTCACCACATCTGAATTATCACTTGCGGTGAGATCAATATAGTTGTCCTCTAAGGAAATGATCTCGACCTTATCCACCGTGTTGAGCTGACTTGTCCCCATGATCGCCCCTCCCAGTTTCTCTCTATAACCCATAGATAGAGACCTTTGCAAAACGCCCCTTTTTGCCCAGAGCTATGGTTTCGTTTTTTACAGCATTAATGTGGACATTTTCTCTGCAATATCTGAAAATACTTTGGTTACCGGCGAATCTTTAAATGCATCTTGATAACAGCTCCCGGAGTCTCCGCATGCCACGACTCGGGGGTCAAACGGAATTTTCCCCAGGAATCTAACCCCTGCCATCGCGGCTGTCTTTTCCCCACCACCGGATCCAAACAATTCGATCATTTCCCCGCAATGCGGGCAAGCAAAACCACTCATATTCTCAACGAGCCCAAAAATTTCCATCTTAACGGTTTTACAAAAATTGATGGATTTTCTAACATCCGCAAGGGATATTTCCTGGGGTGTGGTTACAATAAGTGCCTTGGTATCGGATATGATCTGAGCGACCGTTAACGGCTCATCCCCGGTTCCCGGCGGCGAATCGATAATTAAAAAATCAAGATTTCCCCATTCAACATCGGCGATAAACTGACGAATTGCCGAAAACTTGAGAGGACCCCGCCAGATAACCGCATCATCCTTGCTGGGCATCAAGGACTCGATGGATATTACTTTTAGCGTATCCGAGTAAGGGATCGGAATTAATTTACGATTTTCGTTCATGTCGATCATGCCCTTAAGTCCCAGCATTCGCGGCACATCCGGACCATGCAGGTCAACATCCATAATGCCTATCTGGAGTCCTTTTTTTGATAATGCCACGGCAAGGTTCACGGACGTACTGGTTTTTCCCACCCCCCCTTTACCGCTCATTACCATAATCTTATTTTTGATCTGTGACAGCGATTGTTTCAGATCTTTTTCTTGCTGTTCTTGAGCCTGTTTTTCATTCGGACTACTCATTATTTGCTGCTGTTTAGCCATAATATTTTCCCTATCCTTATGTCGTTATTAAATCCTCTATCATCTTTCTATACGCGGTTGATCTTTTCACATCTACATTCCGGACAATCGACCGGCCTTTTATTCCCCGGAGGCGGTTCCCATTGGTGGTGACAGTAATCGCAGAAAAATATCCAGGATTCAGCCACATACTGATATTGACCGCCTTCAATCCGTATGGCGCGCCCGTTAATCAATGCATCTGCAAGGGTTTTCCGTGCCCGCTGGATAATTCTTCCGAAGGTGGATCTTGATACACCCATCTCTCGGCCTGCATCTTCCTGGGACATATCCAAAAAATCCGCAAGTCTTACGGCTTCGCATTCATCAACGGTAAGGATGACTTCCTCAAGCCTTCCTGTGGGGATTCCCATAGGCTTAAAGTAGCTTACGTTTGGATTAAACCCTACCATACGGTTTTTATTGGGCCGTGCCATTAATACTCCTTTATGAA
Organism: Desulfobacteraceae bacterium; assembly: GCA_030620375.1. Taxonomy (GTDB): domain Bacteria; phylum Desulfobacterota; class Desulfobacteria; order Desulfobacterales; family UBA5616; genus JAUXEW01. The sequence goes on from JAUXEW010000101.1 coordinate 4,360, forward strand.
CATACTCTCAAAACCAATAAAGGAAATAGGTGCTTGGGCAAGGGTTGTCAAGGATTTTTTACGATTGCCGTGGCTGAACGGGTTTTAGATATTGAAAATCCGAACCGGTTGGGTTTTGAAATATCCGTAACTCGAATTCCGGAATTATGGAAAGGATATGATCAAATATGTCTGACTGAATGGCTTCGTAATTTGCCCATCGCTGATCATTGCTAAAGACATATATTTCTATGGGTAAACCGTGGTCCGTGGGCGCCAACTGCCGAATCAGGAACGTCATATCCTGATGAATTTTCGGATGGTTGCGGAGATAGGAGACCAGATATGCTCTAAAGGTCCCGATGTTGGTCAAACGGCGGCCATTAACCAATTCGGAGTCATCCACCTGGTTGACGGCATTATATTCGGCCAACTCTTTCCTTTTCCTCTCGATATATTCCGTAATATACTGGAATCTCTTAAATTTATCGAGCATTTGATGGGTGCAAAATTGAATACTCGTCATATCGATATAAACGGCCCGTTTGATGCGCCGACCGCCGGATTCCGACATGCCGCGCCAGTTCTTAAACGAGTCCGATATCATGGCGTAGGCGGGAATAGTCGTAACGGTCTTATCCCAATTCCGCACCTTAACGGTGGTTAACGCAATATCGATCACATCCCCGTCGGCCCCGTATTTCGGCATTTCTATCCAGTCTCCGATTCTCACCATTTGATTGGCCGACATTTGGATACCGGCAACGAATCCCAAGATCGAATCCTTGAAGACCAACATTAAGACGGCCGCCATGGCACCCAAACCGCCAAAGAAAAAAGCGGGTGATTTATCAATAATTACGGAAAGGATTATAATGCCGAGTACAAGAAAGAATAGGATCTTAGCTGCCTGAATGAAACTGCGGATGGAGACTCTACGAGATACTTCGAATGTCTCATAAATCTCCGACACCGAGTTTAATAGAGCATTTATAATGACCACGCCAACGATCAACATATAGATGAATACGACCCGTTGGGTTATCGCTATGGTAGAATCGGTCCCGGCAAGCACAACCGGTGCCATATGGTAAATCACAATGGCCGGTGCCAAATGGGATATCTGCTTGAAAAAGTTATGCTTTAACAGAATATCATCCAATTTGGTCTTGCTTCCCCGGGCAAATTGCTCAACTATTTTAATCAAAATTCGTTTGGTGATCCTGTCCGCCATATAAGCCAAAATAATAACTGCCAGAATAGACAGAAGTCTCACAACCCATACTGCCGTCGTACCTTCCAATCCCATGAGCATAAACCAGGTTATTAATCGTTCCATGATCCAATTCTCCGATTATTATGTCGGGAAATCACTGACCCGAATATTAAATTAATTTTTCACTAAGGAGGCTTCCCGCAGTAAAACATTGATGCAAAAACGGTTATATTAATGCTTATTTCTTCCCTTCGGACCGGCTCTTCTGCGGTTTCATGAATATCGACACGCCCGCCCGGAAAATCCGGCATACCGTTAGACGTGTCATTTGCCCGTTTTGTAAATCGGTCGATTCATGCTTCCCTGCGTATACCCCTCGAGATCCAATGATACATATAAATATCCCACTCCTTTTATCCCCCTGATAATCGTTTCCCTGATATCATCCCGAAGAACAAGATCGAAATCGGCCGGAGCAATTTCAATTCTGGCCATATCACCGTGATGCCTGACCCGACACGTCTTAAAACCCAGCTTCAATAGCGCATTTTCCGCCGCTCCCACCATTTTTAACACCTTCAGCGTAATGGGGGTACCGTATGGCAAGCGTGTTGCCAGGCACGGCATAGCCGGTTTCTCCCATGTTTCAAGTCCCATCTCTTTGGAAAGCATCCGAATATCCGCTTTATTCAGGCCGGCCTCGATTAAAGGCGAAACAACGCCCATTTCTTTAGCCGCATCAAAGCCGGGACGATAGTCATCCAAGTCGTCCATATTGGCGCCATGAGCAATATATCGGATACCCATCTCGGATGCCAGTCTCTTTAAGTCCTTTATTAAACTCTTTTTACAAATATAGCACCGGTTCCTGTGGTTTTGTAAAAAGTCGGGCAATTCCATTTCACTAGTCGGATGTATGATATGTTTTACCCCTAGCTTTTGCGCCATATCGACCGCGTTTTTTAATTCCGATGAAGGATGAATCGGGGAATCCCCGGTTACTGCAACGACACCATCTTTTAAAATGTCCCGGGCAACAGACAGGAGAAACGTACTATCCACACCCCCTGAAAAAGCAATCAGCAATGCCCCATAGTGCTGGATCACGTTTTCCAGACGCTCTTTTTTTCCTTTTAGGTCCATAACAACTTTCCCCCAAACTGTCTTAAATGCCGTAATCCCTTTATTCCCCGGCTCGATGGCATGCCACCGTATGGGAATCATCGGTTTCTCCCGGTAGTGGCCCCAGCAACGGCGCTTCATGTCGACACCGATCAATGGCAATAGGACAGCGGGTATGAAACCGGCATCCCGGCGGCGGATGTCTTGGAGAAGGAACATCTCCGACAAGCACCTCTCTTTCTCTTTTAGCCAATGGATCGGGTATGGGGATCGAGGATATCAAGGCCCGGGTGTATGGGTGCAACGGATGTTCATAAATCGTATCCGCATTTGCATATTCAACAATCTTTCCCAGATACATCACGGCAATCCGATCTGAAATATGCTTGACCACCGCCAAGTCATGGGCAATAAACAGATACGTCAGATTCATTTCTTCCTGAAGTTCCAGCAAGAGATTCAAAATCTGTGATTGAATAGAAACATCAAGGGCGGAAACCGGTTCATCACAGATCACCAATTCCGGATTTAACGCAATCGCCCTGGCAATACCAATCCGTTGGCGCTGCCCGCCGCTAAACTCATGCGGAAATTGTGTCAACACTTGCTCCTGCATCCCCACCCGCTCCAAAAGGTCTTTGACCTTTGCCCTTCGCTCTTTTAACGTGCCGATAGCGTGAATCAAAAACGGCTCTTCCAAAATATATCCGATGGTATGGCGGGAATTTAAAGATTCAAAAGGATCCTGAAAGATCATTTGCATATCTCTGCGGATTTCCCGAATCTCCTTTTTGGGCAGCGCGGACATGTTTTTTCCCTTAAATATCACTTCTCCCGCGGTCGGACGGAAAAGCCTGATAATACCGCGCCCCACGGTGGTCTTCCCGCATCCGGATTCCCCTACGAGTCCTAAGGTTTCACCGGGCTTGATTTTAAAGGAAACACCGTCAACTGCATATATTTTCCCGATTCGCCGCCATAAAATACCGCCGTAAACCGGAAAGTGAATTTTAAAATTATTAAGCTCCAGCAAAAATTCAGACATAAATGTAACCCTACCTTACTGATAGAGATAACAACTGACAACATGATCCTTATCAACCCATGTAGTACCCGGCGGCCTGGTCCTGCATACCGCCATTGCTTTTGGGCATCGGTTTTGAAATCGGCAGCCTTCAGGTATTTCATAGAGGCTGGGCACCATGCCGGTGATGACGTTCAATTTTGTCTTTCCGGGATATTCCAAGCGCGGGATTGAGGAAAGCAGTCCCCGGGTATACGGGTGTTTGGGATTGTAAAACAGTTCAGCAACCGGTGCGACTTCCGCCACTTTTCCAGCGTACATCACGACTACATCATCACAGACTTCGGCAATAACCCCAAGATCATGGGTAATAAAAATAACGGCCATACCGGTTTCACGTTGCAAGGACTTGATTAAATCCAATATTTGCGCCTGTATGGTTACATCCAGGGCAGTTGTGGGTTCATCTGCAATTAAAACATCCGGTTTGCCCGCCAATGCCATTGCAATCATTACGCGCTGTCGCATACCGCCTGAAATCTGATGGGGGTATTCCCGAATTCGTTGTTCAGGGTCAGGGATTCCGACTTTTCTGAGAAACGCTATCGATTCATCCAGTATCATTCTTCTCGTCATATGGGAATAATGAAGCCGAAAAACTTCACCGATCTGTTTTCCGATTTTATGGACAGGATTCAATGCCGTCATGGGTTCCTGGAAAATCATGGAAATCCGGCTCCCCCGTATATGATACAGCTGTTCAGCTTTAAGCTGAACAAGATCCAGTCCGTCAAGCAAAACCCGACCTTTTTCAATCGCACCGGCAGGTTTTGGCAACAGTCTCATCACCGAAAGAGCGGTTACGCTTTTACCGCAACCGGATTCCCCCACGATTCCAAGTGTCTTCCCTTTTTTAACGTCAAAACTGACATCATCCACCGCATAGATTTTGCCCGCCTCGCTGTCAAAGGAAGTAACCAGATGTTTAACTGATAAAATGATGTCTTCTTTCAAATGATGTCTTCTTGTCCACGAATTTATCACGCAACGCGCCCAGCTAACGCCTCATACCCATACCTGATCCTAAGATGCCATTTTAGGTTCTTCTCCAATTTAGTTGGAGAAGAGGGTCCGAGGATTCCAGGGGTCAAGGATTCAAGGGTTTGTTTTCTAAAGACTTTATCAGCGCCTTTAACATTCTTTCGCTTTCTGCTATATTAGAAGGAATAGACACAACCGATCTTCTTATC
>JAUXEW010000319.1 GCA_030620375.1 Desulfobacteraceae bacterium
AATTAACGGAGGAAGACACATGATCAAACCAGGAACAAAACGATATCTAATCATACCGGCATTATTTCTGATGATACTCTTTAATCATGCAGGAATCTCATTTGCCCAGTCTGAAGATACGAAACTCACCATTCAAATGGATGTCAGAAAGGAGGTGAAAGAGTTTAAAGACAACAAATGGCTTGTCAAATACGACCCTGTTGAAACGGTAAAGCAGGGCGACATTCTGGTTTATTCCATCACCTATACAAATACCGGAAAAACCGCGGCAACGGATGCCGTTATCATAGATCCCGTCCCCAAGGAAGCCGTGTATGTTTTAGAAAGTGCAACCGGGAAGGATACTGAAATTTCTTACAGCATCAACGACGGCAAAAGTTATCAATCCCCCCCCGTGAAATATGTCGTTCGAAAACCGGATGGGAGCGAAGAAACAAAGACGGCCCCACCGGAAATGTATACCCATATTAAATGGAAAATCATGAAATCCTTATCACCAGGTCAATCCGGCCTGCTGCAATTTAAAGTTTTTGTTAAATAGTTACTGGTTTATAAAAGGAGGCGTGAAATGAAACCCTATCTTAATTTTTTATTAACAAAGAGAAAAACGGAGGTAAAAGTAATGAAAAAGATGTTTCCCTTTTTATTGACGGTCATGGCACTGTCCCTGCTGATGGCGCCCCAAGCCACGGCCATTGGAACACCGGCGGGAACGCTCATCGAAAACCAGGCGTATTCCGATTACAACGACGCCAATGGAAATGCCCTCCCAAGGGTTTACTCCAACACGGTGACAACGGAGGTGACCCAGGTTGCCGCGGTCCGGACAACACCTGAAACCGCTACAAAACTCGGAACAGCCGGAACAGATGTATATTATGCGGCCAATATCTGCAATGACGGCAACGGCCCGGATACGTTCGATTTGACGGCGGTGAATGATCAGGGATGGACGACAACGATCTACAAGGATGACAATCAGGACGGCATTTGGGATCCGCTAACGGAAACAACGGAGATCACCAGCACGGACCTTGTTGATCCGGACCAATGCGAATCCATCATCGTTGTTGCCTCGGTACCGATAGACGCCCAGCCCGATGATTTCAGCGATACGACACTCACGGCGACCTCCCAATTCGATCCCAATGTATCGGATACCAGCACCTTTACAACAACAGCGCTGGCGGCTGCTCTGGAAATTGTCAAAACGGCATCTCCGACAACCCCTGAGGACGGCGACATCGTAACGTATGCGATCAACGGAAAAAATCTGGGAACGGAAACCGCCTTGAATGTTTTCCTTATCGACCAGATTCCAACCAACACGACATATGTTGCCGGCAGTATGCGCTTCGGGCCTATCGGCGTGACCTATGAAACAGCCGCTGCTCTGACTGATACAAGCGATGGGGACCCGGGATATTTTAACAACGCGTTGTCACCCAAGCAGATCGAGTTGACTCGGGGAGATGTAGCGCCGGGTGAGGGCGGCGTATTATTCTTCCAGGTCAGGGTCGACGATGACGTCCCCGCAGGAACCGAGATAATAAATACCGGCACGGCAACGTATCAACTCGTGGAGGGTGAAACAACTTATACCACAAACAGTAATGAAAGTTCCATCACCGTCGACTCCGATGCCAGTGTTTTACTGGATCCGGACCAGGCCACATCAGGAAATCCCGGCGATCAGATTGTCTATGCGTTTACGGCGTATAATAACGGAAACACCACGGATGTGATCGATCTGACCTATACATCCTCTTCCGGCTTGACATGGACGTTCTGGCAAGATGTGGATGGAAACGGCATTCCCGGCACAGACGGTGATTTTCTCCTCACCGATACGGATGGAGACGGCATAATCGATACCAACAGCATTCCCCAGGGCGGGAGCACTCCCATTCTGGCGGTTGCCACCATCCCAGCCGGAACATCCGATGGAACGGTGGACAGCACCGTTGTCACCGGCACGTCCAGTGTTGAACCGGCGGATGAAGACGGATCCGATATCGAGAACCTCACGACGACGGTTACGGCGCCCGTTCTTGCCCTGACCAAAACCGTGAGCCCGAACGGACCCCAACCACCGGGAACCGAGCTGATATATACCGTGACCGTAACCAATAACGGAACCGGTGTGGCCACTACCGTGGTGATTACGGATATCGTACCGACCTACACCACGTATAAAGCGGGCTCGTTAAAATCCGGAAGTACGCTGGCGACCATTATTGTCAAAACCGACGCGGCCGACGGTGATGGTGCCTATTACGATCCAGGTTCCAATGCCGTTATCATACCGGACGGAAACACACTAAGCCTTGGCCCGAACGGCACCTATGTGTTGCAGTTTACCATCACCATTGATTGATTTTGAAACCATTGAATGGACTTTGAGTGAAGATACCGTTGCGCATTGATTTAAGGAAGAAATGGGGGGCTGTGGCGCTGTTTGTGCTGGTGGCGGCCATATTCAGCCCGATATGCGGATTAGCGCTCACCCCCCCCGTTTCAACGCCGAT
>JAUXEW010000070.1 GCA_030620375.1 Desulfobacteraceae bacterium
AATCGAGCCGCTTGGATCTCTTTTTTTCAGCAGCCCACCACCACTGCTGCTGGTCCTCGTACGCTTGTATTTTTTGATCTAATACCGGTTCTGCCATGGTAGCCCCCCTTGTTTTTATTTTTTTTGAAAAGATTCGCAGTTGCTTGCGTCATTATCAGTGTTAACTATCCTGGCGCTGTAGTAGGTTTGTCTGGCGTCTACGTTTTGCTGGACGCAGTCTCCGCGTCCGGGGTCATCTTCAATTGGGAAAAAAGACTTGCATTCATTGCATGTCGGCATGCCGATCACCTCCTTTTAAAATGCTTATTTGTAACTACTCAGGTATTTCGTCCCGTAGATGTAAATTGCTTACTCAAGTCTCGCGCCCTAAAATTAAAGCAACTCCATTAAGGAGCGGTACGCAAATGATATGTTGAAAGAAAAACTTGGACAAACTGAAACGGGGTCGTCCGGGTATTACGGCTTTTCCATTGTTCGATGTGACCGGCGATAGGCGGGATCGCTGATTTCTCCCAAATCCGTGTCAACCAGCTCCATCCTTTTAAAATGAGGGCAGTTTTCGCCGTCTATGTTGATGTAAGTGATTAATCCGGTATCGCCTTCGGTAACCAACACCGGCGGATCAGCCTTAATGTCCGAGCCCATTTTAAGAATTTTACATGACCCGCGCCCGTCTGACTCATATGCGTTTTCAAAAAAGTTCTGACAGAAACCGCACGCCTTTTCCGGCATGCGCTCCCGTTCTTCCAAGGTCTTGCCCATTTCGCCGCTATGCTGGGCGATACTGTCTCTGACTTTGCTCCATTCGCTTCTTCTCGACATAATGTTTCTCCCGATAAAAAGGTAAAAAAGAACAGACTAACTCGTGCCTGAGCGAAAACTGCCAATTTTCCCAATCTCTGCGTTGGGCTCAATTTTAATCGGACACCCGCTTACTTCAGGTTTAGCTGTCGGCCGTGGTTGGCGGAATTGAGCTGTAGTCCGTTCAACATAAAGTCGGTCATCCGTCCGGCCAGCTTTTCCGTGTTAAATTGTTTTTGCATCAGCATAAAGTAGGACGCACTCCGTTCGAAAACCCCCAACAGGAAAACCGCAATCGTTTCCGCATCTTCAAAGTGGAAATGATCCGGGGGGATATCGCGCTTCATATGTTTTCTAAGCAGGCTGATAAAGCTGTCGAAAAAGTTTTCATGAATTTCTTTAAACAGTCCGCCATGCCCGATTCCTTCGCGAAACAGCAGCTCGGACACATGGACGTTTTGCTTGTAGATTTCAAGCAATTTATTCAAAAAATGATGGATATTCTTCCGGATTGCCTGGATGTCATCGCCTGCGAACAGAAGGTCGGTCTCTTCAAACACTTTGACGAAACGGTTCATGTGAGCCGTGTTTATCTGACGAAAAATTTCTTCTTTGGACCGAAAATAGAGATAGAACGTTCCCTGGGCAACGCCGGCTTCACTTACAATGTCAGAGATGCGGGTTTTCTGGAACCCTTTCTGATGAAAAATATGGACAGCAGCATCGATCAGTTGTTCTTTGGTAGACGGTATATGAGATGTGTTGACTGACATGTCAGTCACCGATAAACCAATTTTATTTTAATGTCAACAAAAAAAAGCAATATTTTTAAAAAAAAGTGTTCGGGGCGTGGAGCGGCGGTAGTTTATTGAGAAGTTACCAATAGCTTTCCTTTGCAGAATATCGAATGCGCCGGGTTATTTTCCTGAACCACCCTTTCAATCTTGACGGTTACAATGGTATTTTTCAAAGGGGATGTTGAGTGGATCAAAACCGGCACATAATTTGATGTAATCCCTTTCTGCAGGCCCGATAATCGGGGTTTCGTCTCTTCGATTAAAACATCAACCATTTTGCCGACAAATCGTTGATAAAAATCCCGTTTTTTCCGGATCCCCAGTCCCCTGATTTTTAAGCATCTTTCCTTGATAATCCGGGGCGCAATTTGATCCGGAAACCGACCGGCCGGGGTTCCCTTTCTGGGCGAAAAGGGAAATACATGAAGGTAGGTAACCGGTAACGACTCGATCAGGCGAAATGTATTTTCAAATGCGCCTTCCGTTTCGCCGGGGAAACCGATAAGGACGTCCGCGCCGATGGCCCCGTCCGGGATACGGTCATGAATATAATGAATCCGGTTTTTAAAAAAAACATTCGTATAGGGGCGGTTCATCTGCTGTAAAATCCGGTCATCCCCGCTCTGAAGGGGAACGTGAAAATGGTTGCAAAACCGGTGGGAATTCGCGACCAGATCAATCATATTGTCGGTAATCTCATTTGGTTCTATCGAACTTAAGCGGATACGGGGAATGGATGTTGAATCATGGATCCGGGTCAGTAATTCGAAAAGACCGGCGGGGGGGGTAAGGCTTAGACCGTAGCAACCCAGGTGGGTACCGGTGAGGACCACTTCATCAAACCCCGACTGATGGATGTGGCGAATTTGTTCCAGTACGGTTTTAACCGGCAGGCTTCGACTTCGACCTCTTGCATAAGGAACGATACAGTATGTACAGAAGGCATTGCATCCGTCTTGAACCTTCAACAACGGCCGGGTCCGGTTGCCGGTGGCGGCCGGCAAGCGGGCGGGATGAAAGTGAGCGCCCCGACTGATATCGTGCCATATGGTTTCCGGTGTTTCGACCGGACGGGAGAAATGGTTTCGGGTGGCGGCAATGATGATTTCCGGTAGTTTATGCTTATCCGACTGACCGATGATGTAATGGACGCCCTTGATTTTTTTGATTTCATCCGGTTCGGTCTGGGCATAACAGCCGGTGACCACAATGCATGATTCGGGATTGGACCGGATTGCCTTCCGAATGGCCTGCCGGGCCTGCATGGCGGCTTTCCCGGTGACCGTACAGGTATTGATGATATAAAGGTCGGCTGTTTCGCTCCCGTGGCCTTGAACCCAGCCGTTTTCCTTTAAAAAGGTGATAATGACGTCGGATTCGTACTGGTTAACCTTGCATCCCAGGGTGTTAACCACAAATCGCCGTGTGGTATCATTTTCCGCTTTCAATCCAGCCTCCGCCCAAAACTTCGTTACCGTTATAAAACACAGCCCCCTGGCCCGGGGTGATGGCGGACTGTAAATCATGAAACCGAACGGTCGCCTTGTCATCGCCCGTGGGGGTCAGGGTGGACGGGACGGCCTTTTGCCGGTATCTGACCTGCGTGGTTACATCGATCGGTGAAACCGGCGATTCTTGGATCCAGTTAATACGGGTGACCTCGCACCCGGAAAAAAGCAGGTTTGTTTTAAACCCTACCACAAGCCTGTTTGCTTTGGGTTCCATCCGGATAACATAATAGGGCTCGGAAGCCGGGCAATTAATGCCGCGCCGCTGACCAATGGTGAACCGGTGCAGCCCGTTGTGCTCTCCGATGTCATTCCCTTCCATCGTGGTGATCGGCCCGGGTTCCGGTTTGAATTCCGCCCGGCGGGATAAAAAAGCGCCGTATGTTTCGCCTTGAATAAAGCAGATGTCCTGGCTTTCACGCCGGGTGACCGGCGTAAGGTTTTTTTCGGTTGCCAGGCGGATGACATCCGGCTTTTTTAGGTCGCTTAACGGAAAACAGGCCGAAGAGAGTTGGGATTGATTGAGAAAGGCCAGAAAATAGGATTGGTCCTTGGCCGGGTCTTTTCCCCTGAACAGATGGCATTTTCCCTCATCATCCATGGTTTTTCCGGCATAATGCCCGGTTGCCAGCCGGACGGCGCCGAGATTTTGCGCAACGTCTAAAACGGTTCCGAACTTAACCGTTGCATTGCAAACCATGCAGGGGTTGGGGGTCCGGCCGGATGTGTAAGTCTCGATAAAATAATCAACCACCCTTTTTTGAAACAGGCTGCTGATATTGATGATCTCAACCGGTATATGGAGCTGATCTTCTATGCGGGCGACCATTTGCCTGGTTTGAAGGTCTTGATCCGGGATAGCGGTTACCGCACCTTTTTTAACATTCGGTTTAACATCCGGGTTCCGGTGTGGCGGTTCAAATCCCGTAACAAAATGGATACCGATAAGGGTGTGTCCCTGTTGTTTTAACAGGGAGGCTGACACAAGAGAATCAATCCCGCCGCTTAAGGCGATGGCGATGACGTCTTTCATTTAAAAGAAGGTATGGGCACTCGGGCTGATTTTCATGGCCCGGGTGGGACATGCGAAAATGCAAAGTTCACAGATACTGCATTTTTTCTGATCAAAAATAACAACCATTTCAGGACGTTGAATGTAAAGTGCGCCGGTGGGGCAGACGGCGGTACACGCCCCGCAATGGGTACACTTTTTGTCAATACGTTTTATGTCCTGGGATGCCGTTTTGACGTTTACCCCCTGGTCCTTAAGGTATAGCACCCCTTCTTTAAATTTTTTTCTGGGCCCTGACAGTTCCAGCACCATTAATCCTTCCTCTCTCGGAAAGATCGTGGCATTGAGAATATTAAAGGTCAGGTCGTATTTCCGGGCCAGGTTACAGACCACGGGCTTTTGCACTTCCGTTTTCGGAAAACGAAGAATCAGTATTTTAGAGTCCACGATGGTGACGATGACCTCCCTTTAACAGGCTGTTTTACAGCCATTTTAGGGTGCGAAGTTTGGATATTTAAGAAAAGTTTAATGGGACTTGATGCCCCTTGTCAACAAATTAAATCAGGGATTAAATCGGGGGGCGTTATTTTTTTTCATTCTATCCTTGACAAGACTAAATAAAGCGATTAATAGAGATTAATTCAATTAAAATTCATTCCCCAAATCGGGTTCATTCATACGAACCTGTTTTGACAACAAAACAAATAATTTCAGCCCATTCAATTCTATGACGCAAGATTTCCGACAACCCAACTTTTTGCCTGATCAAAGGCTATTTCAACTTGAGACATCTCGAACCGGTTTTTCTGTTCGGTACCATCATCATTATAAAACTATCGGCCATGGCTTCACCATTTCCTCACCATTGTTTAAAAATGGTTCCACGGGTTATAATGCTACGGGGGCCTTTGGGATATGAATTTTTTTTTGTAGCAGGTAAAAAAATAACGTAACGGTTTAGGTGTTTAGGTGGAAGGCAGAAGACTGAAGGAAAAGTTAAAGATATAAATGGCTGTGGCGATGTTTTTTTTACCTTCAGTCTATCTACCTGAATAGTTACAAACAAACCAACACAAAAAAGGGGGTGATAGACGGGAAAAGATGTGAATCACGCAGTCTTGATTGACATTTGAAAAAAGCCAAACTTTTTGCCAACATTTAACTTATTAAAGGAGAGGAGAAATTATGTTGAAAGAAAGGTTTAAACTAAATCTTCAGGTTCTCGCCGGCGTTTTGGCCCTTTTTGTTTTTCTGGCGCTGTTGCCGAGCCAGGCCCAGGCCATGACGATGAGAAAGGGAACCTGGGAACTCGACGGGTTTTTTAGAAACAACACCGGTTTCTGGACCGAAAACTGGGATTATTCCTTAAATAATGATCCCCTGGCCGTGCAGCGGAACTGGTTTCGGCTGAACTTAAACGGCAAGTTTACCCGTTCTTTAAAATTAAAAGCGGAAATCCTGGCCATCTATGAAACTGAATATTCACGTGAACGGCATTCAGGCGTTGAGGCCAACGAATACAACCAATTTGATTTTCGCGAACTGCGGCTCGACTGGAGACCCAAGATGGGTCATAACATCCGGATCGGGAAGCAGATCGTCAACTGGGGTGAGTCCATCAGCGCCCGGATCGGGGATATGATCAACCCCCAGGACAAGCGGTTTGATCTGGGCTTTACCAACCTGGAGGACAGCCGAATGCCTATCTGGATGGTCCGCGGGCTTCACCAGTTTTACGCCATCGGCACCTCCATCGACTGGATCGTTTCTCCGTATATGCAGCCGGACCGGTACCGGGTGAGCCGGTCGCACGTGTCTACGGGTACGGTGTTCGCAGACGGTTCGTCTGTCCCCTCCCCGCGGTTTGCGGCATATCCTGAAACGCGAAATGCATCAGAGGATTGGGCAAATGGTACGGCTCTAGTTCCCTTATACCTTATGACCGCTGCTGGTGATAACTATTTTGTCATGGCACCCGGTTCAATGGTTCCCGGATTACCACTTTTCGGCCCACCGCTTAGCTATGTATATGCTAATATTGATGGAACTACTGCCGATGGACTGCTTCCGTTTGTGACGACTGCTGATGCTATGGGAGGATCCGTCACACCCGGCGTGGATTTTAACCCTTTTGCACCAGCTTGGTATAGCCTGGATGGCGGATCGTCCTTCCTTCCCGCGCCGCCCATGACCTTTGCCTATCCGGTAAGAGCACCAAACTTAATTTATGACTACCCGAGTTCCAATCTTGATGATACCCGTTACGGGTTTAAGACGTCTTCCACGATCGGCGGATGGCAGACCGGTGTGTACTTCTGGCATTCCAGGGAAATGGACGCGACCATGAGAATCGCCGGTGGTCTCCCTGCTGGTATAGCCGGTGGATATGATGTCGTCGTTCAATATCCCACACAGAACGTGTACGGCGCTTACGGCAACAAGAATTATAGCTTTGGCGTGCTTCGGCTCGATGCCGCCTATCGGCCGAACCGGGCGTTCAACACCACCGATTTGGCCCAATATCCGGATGCCATTGCCGAGAAAGATCACTTGATGGTTCAAGTGGGGCTTAACAAGGATGTGATGTGGCGGAGCATCAACCCCACCGCGACATTCTCATTCATTTTTGAATATGTCGGGACGTATATCCTTGATGATCTGGATGATATCCATGTCCCCACGTACTTTGTTCCCTATCACAAGGATGATCATGTCTTGTTCGCGAGCGGGGGCACCAATTACAACTTCGGCATGTACAGTTACGCTTTAACGTTGATTTATAACTTCCGGAACAACGGGCTGATCAGCCCCAGTTTCACCTATGCACCGGATTGGATGAACCGCAAGTGGTCATTTAAGCTGGCGTATACCAATATTTTCGGCGACAATGATTTTGACTATCCTTACGGGCTGGTGCGTGAGAAAGACATGGTACTCTTAACCACGCAGTTTTCATTTCCATAATCGACAAATGGTTTAACGGCCGCCCATCAAACAACGGTCTTATAATCAATCCGGGCGGCCGGCAAACCATCGCATGAGAACAGGTTTAAATCGAGAACATGCCCGCCACCCCCTCATTTGCCAGGGGGTTGGCGGGCAACCCTGAAAATATCAAACGGTCACCTTAGAGATCTTTGAAAAGCATTCAATTTTTTTAAATCAATACACAGAACGGTTGTCTATTGAAATGGAATATTTTTCAAGGACCTCATGTTTTTGTAATAATAACGATAAGTTGTATATTAATTCAGTGCTTGACAAATCCAAAGAGACATAATAGATTGACGATTGAATATTTGTGGCATCGCTTCGCGCTGTCTTTTCATCAATAAAATCGATAGAATACCGTCATTATTCAATTTTCATTATTCACTATTCAATTATACAAGCCGCCTCACGCTTTTTTGACATAAAAAACACGAATTTCAGAATTAAGATACGACGCATAATACCGAAGACCGCAGACACCACCGAATTGAGTTTTGGTTCGATTCGGTTTTCAACTAAGAGATGAAGATCTATAATCTTACCAATTTGAATAAGGAGTGGCGAATGAACCTATTTAAACGAAGCATTGTGAAAAAGTGTTTAGGGTGTTTTATATTAATGTCCTTTATGTTGATGGGCATGATGATCCATAATATGATGACGGTTCATGCAGCCTCGTCGCCGGATACGTCCGCGATCCAGTTTAATGACCGGTTTTTGGACGTATATATGACGGAATCGGGAAAGGCATGGGCGGTCGGGCACGGTGGCAAGATCATCTATTCGGACAATTTCGGCAAAGAGTGGCGCCTTCAAAACAGCGGAACGAAGAAGGGGTTGTTTGCAGTCTATTTTGTGAGCCCCACAAAAGGTTGGATTGTAGGAGAGCTGGGCACGCTGATTCACACCGAAGACGGTGGGGAGAACTGGAAACCCCAAAACAGCGGCACCACTGAGCAGCATCTGATGATGGTTCAGTTTATCAGTGAGAATAAAGGATTTGCGGTGGGAACCCGCGGGATGGCGATAACTACGGATGACGGTGGCCGGCATTGGAGTCGTATTCCGTTTGAAGATGACGTGACCTTAAATGACGTGACGTTTATCAATGAAAAACAGGGATGGGTCGCCGGAGAGTTTGATTTTATGCTCTACACCGAAGATGGCGGCGAGAATTGGGTATATCAAACCGAAAAAGGGATCGGTAATTTTTTCGGGGTCAGTTTTATAGATGAAAACCACGGTGTTGCCGTCGGGACTGAAGGAAATGTCCGGTACACCACTAACGGCGGCCAGGAGTGGAAAATCGCCGAGAATAATCAACGGAATAAGAAGACCCTTTTAAAGGTCGCCTTTTTCAATGAGCGCCAGGGGATCGCCGCCGGACTTGACGGCGCCCTTCTGTTTACAAAAGACGGCGGTGTTTCGTGGGATCCCATACCGAAGGTGGAATATTATACCTGGTTTTCAGGCATTTCCCTGCTCAATAATGGTCGGGGGCTGTTGGTCGGTGCCGGCGGAACCGTTATCGGAACAGATGACTTCGGAGCATCGTGGGAGTAGTGGATACCCATTGGCACATATTTCAGACGATAGTTTAATTCCTATACAAAGCATTTTTAAAACAGAGAGGAGCACATAAAACAATGGATAAAATGGTTATCGGTTTTATCATGCGATTCCGAGTTATGACCCTAGTCGTACTGCTGGGGATCACAGCGTTTTTTGGTTACGGATGTTCCAAAATGGGGTTTTTCACTCAATTTATGGAGCTGTTTCCATCCAACCATCCGTATGTTCAGATGCATAAAAAATTCATGGATTTTTTCGGGGGCGCGAACATCGCCACACTGGTACTGGAAGTAAAAGAAGGCGATATTTACACCGAGGAAACATTAAACAAGATGATTCGTATCCAGGAAGCTGTCGAGCTGGTTCCAGGGGTCAACCCCTACCAGATATTTTCTATTGCCAGTCCCCGGGTAATGAACGCGGCGGAGATTGCCGGCGGTTTTTCCATGACGCGTCTGATGAGGGATGTTCCCACAAACCCGGGAGAGATGTTCGATTTAAAGGCAACGGTATTTACCAACGAAGCCTATGGCGCCTGGGTATCAACGGACCTGAAAGCATTGCGTCTCCAGGCGACTTTTATCGAGGGGCGAATCGATTACACCGCCCTGTTTGACGCATTTATGAAGATCAGGGAAACGGAAGAGGATGCCAATCATAAAATCTACCTGGCCGGTGAGCCGATTCTGTACGGGTGGGTCTATAACTATGTTCCACAGATGACCACTCTCTTTCTCGTCAGCATCGGGATCCTGATCGCGCTGTTGTTCTTTTTCATGGGGCGACAACCTGCCTGGTGGATTCCGCTGCTCAGCGCCGTACTCAGCTCTATATGGGGGCTTGGCATGTCGGGATTTTTAGGCTACCAGTTTGACCCGCTGATCATTGTCGTTCCCTTTTTGTTAACCGCCCGGGCCATGAGTCACGGGGTTCAATGGCTAAACCGGTTCGGCTACGAATTCCGGCGCACAGGCGACGTTAAGGAAGCCAGTCATATTACCGGGGTTCGCCTGTTTAACCCGTGCATCATCGGGGTCGTTACCGACGCTTGCGGGGTTTTAATCGTGGCATTGATCCCGATCCCGATCCTCCAGCATCTGGCCATTCTCGGATTTTTCTGGGGCATGAGCGTTATTTTTACCGTAGCGTTGTTTAATCCGGTTTTTGTCTCTTTCCTGCCGCTGAAAGCAGGAAGTCTTAAAGAAAATCCGCACTGGACCTTTCTGACCAATATGATGGGCGGGATGGCAAAATTCAGTATTACCACAAGTGGAAAGTGGATTCTGATAGTCTCCAGTATTATTCTGCTGGCACTCGGCATCAGAGGGTTTACAAGTGTTCCCATCGGTGACGCCAATCCCGGATCGCCGGTGCTGTGGCCGGATTCCGATTATAATAAAAGTGTGGAGGGAATTAATAATCGATTTTTAGGGATGGAACAGATGTACGTTCAGGTCCGCGGAAATCCCAATGCCCGGTTTCATATCACATTACCGGAAACCATGCGGGCCATGGACAATCTGAGAGACTATATGATCGAAAAAGGGGAGGTGGCATTCGGTTTTTCTGCGGCCGATTTTGTCAGGTCCATTAACAAGCTGTTGCATGGGAATGACCCCAAATTCGATATTATTCCACTGACCATGGAAGAGATTTTTATGCTCATGGCCATTTTCCAGATGGGCGCCGCCCCTGAGGATATGGACAAATACATGGTCCCGAATATGTCAAACGCCAATGTTCGCCTGTTTTTGCGGGATCATAAAGGAGAGACGTTAAAGAAAGTGATCGCCGACATTAAGGAATGGACCAAGAAACCGGAGAGTAAAATTATGGGCGCCCAGATGGATGATCCCTCCAAGATTATTCAGGTGGTTGAATTTAGGCCGGCCGGTGGACTGGGTGGTATTTTGGCCGCGGCCATCGAACTGATCGAAAGCGCCAACCATTTTCTGGTTGGCGGTATTTTGGCGTTTACCTTTTTATGCTGTGCGGTGGTTTACCGTTCCCTGTTTGCCGGGTTTATCTTTGTCCTGTCACTGGTCCTGGCCAATTTTACGTCTTTTGCGTATATGGCCTGGAAGGGGATTGGTTTGAACATCAATACCGTACCGGTGGTTTCATTGGGCGTAGGGCTTGGTGTGGATTACGGGCTGTATATCGTCAGCCGGATTAAGGAATTGATCGTTGCCGGTGCTTCCTGGGAGAAAGGGATCATTGACGGAGTTTCATCCACCGGACGCGCTGTTTTCTATCAAGCCGTGATGATGAGCGCCAGTGTATTCTTCTGGTGGTTTTCACCGCTTCGGTTCCAGGCTGAAATGGGATTTTTGCTGGCCATTCTCATGATGGTCAACATGTTTGTCGGCGTTCTCTTGTTGCCGTCGATGATTCATATGTTTAAACCCAAATTTATCAGTAGAGACATCAAAGTAGACGCAGCGGCCTGATAAAGCCGTTTTAAGAAGTCGATACCCACATCAGTAACGGCAGAAAAAGAGGGGGATGACAAGAGCAGGTGTCTATCCCCCTTTCTAATTGCTAATTGCTAATTGCTAATTGCTAATTTCTAATTAATAATTGACAATTAACAATTGACAATTGC
>JAUXEW010000154.1 GCA_030620375.1 Desulfobacteraceae bacterium
CGTTTCGAATCAGCGACCCTTTTCCCGCAACATGTTCCTGTCCCATAAAGTCACTGATCTTTTGCGGGCGCATCCTATCCGCAAGCGGGCGCGATGAATAGGCCGCCTGTTCTGCCTGATATTCAAACAAGTCCACTTTAGTGCCCTCTATGATGTATTTTTAAACATAAAAAGCCGTGCCCTCTGGACCCGAATTTTTACTTTCGTCCTGAACGAGGACGGAAAAACAACCGGATCGGCGTTTTATCCAGCGCTGTTCCTTCCCGGATCTGGTTGATTAAATACCGCTTGTATGAAAAATGAACCGCTTTGGGATAATTGACAAAGCTTACAAAGGTCGGCGGCTTTGAGGAAATCTGAGCGGTGTAGTAAAACTTAATCCGTTTTCCCCGATGGAGTGACGGCTCATTTCTATTCATAGCGTTTTGAATAATTTTATTTAATTTTCCGGTTCCGATGCGGGTCTGGTATTGAGCATAAACGTCGTCTATTTGTTTAAAGATTTTTAAAACTCTCTGTCCGGATAACGCGGAGATCGTCATGATCGGAGCAAAGTTTAAAAACTTGGACGACATTTTCAATTGATCGACATACGTGTTGATGGTGTTGCTGTCTTTTTCAATCAAATCCCATTTGTTTAAGAGGAGGATACAGCCACATCCGCGATCAAAAGCATAACCGGCAATAATGATGTCCTGGTCCGTAACGCCTTCTTTGGCGTCTATTACAATCAGCGCAATATCGCAACGGTCCAGGCTTCTTAATGCCTTGATGATGGAAAATTTTTCGATTTTTTTTGAAACTTTCCCTTTTCTTCTGATTCCCGCCGTATCGATCAGTAGATAGGTGTTGCCGTCAATTTTAAAAATCGAATCAATGGCATCTCGCGTTGTACCCGGGACTTCACTGACAATGAGTCGATCTTTACCCAAAATCCGGTTGATCAGAGATGATTTTCCGACGTTCGGCCTGCCGACCACCCCAATCTTGACCATATCCGGTGTTTCTTCCGGCCCGGATTCGGGAAAGGACTGAATCAAATCATCAATAAATGTGGACAGCCCATAGCGATGTTCGGCAGACAGGGAGTACAATTCTTCAATCCCCAGATTGTAAAACTCATACAGCCGACTTTCCTGTTCGACACCGTCTATTTTATTTACCGCATAAAACACGGGCTTTTTGATGGATCGAAGCATCATGACCATGTCTTTATCATAAGGCGTAACGCCGACTTTTCCGTCCATCAAAAGGATGATAACGTCCGCGTCATCTATGGCCTGTAAAATCTGGGTATGGATTTGATGGGAAAAATGATCTTCTTTTCCGGAGAAGCCGCCGGTATCCACCAGAGTGAACGTCACGCCGTCCCAGGATGCGTCCCCGTAATGCCGATCTCTGGTAACACCGGGAACATTATCAACAATAGCATCTCTTGACCGGGTGACGGCATTAAAGAATGTTGATTTACCCACGTTGGGTCTGCCGACTATGGTTACGATTGGTTTCATGATAAATACAGGGTTCGGGGTTCAGCGGTCAGGGATAGTGATTCATGGGTATATTCAGTGAAAATGGTGCGTATGTTTAGCAGCTTTTTTAGCTTTCTCATCATCTTTCCTTTTATTTTTCGCTGACCCCCGATCACGGTATACATTAACAGAGAGCAAATTGTCAATTCTACTGAACCTGCAACTGAGGGAGCACCTTCCGGAGAAAAAAGGAGTAAAACGCGGATCGGTATTGTTTGATGTTTGCTAAAATATCACTTCCCCTGGTATGATCCGGTGTGTCACTGACAAATTTAAACACCAGGCATTTTACGCCGAACTGTTTGCACACCTGGACAACGGCAGCTGCCTCCATGTCCACCAATTGAGCGAACTGCGCGATTTCGTTTCGCTCATCGGGCAACAGAATCGGCCTGTCCTGCGTGGCGATATGGAGGGTTTTAACATCATTTAACCTATCCGGTTGATGCGTATGAGGTTGAAAGTTTCTAAGGGTAGGGCGGTCTAACTCGAAAATTTTAGAAATCTGAAAGGCGTCTCCCAATGCGGCGGTTTGATCCGTGGCGCCGGCCGCGCCAAGGTTGCAGACAACGGCCGGATGAAAGGTTAAACAACTGTAAGCCGTAGCCATGGCGGCATTGACTTTCCCAATACCGGAAACCGCCAGTACGAGCTTCCGATTTTGAAATGCCGGAAACGGGGTGCCTTCTAGTTGCAAAAGATTTAGGCCCTGGATAAACGGTTTGGCTTCCGACAGTGTGGCCATGATCAGGACGGCCAGAGAATTTTTCGCCATTTTGACCTTTACAATTTTGTCACTAATTCTGTTGCGACTTTTTTTCCGGAAAGAAGCATGCCGCCGAAAATCGGGCCCATTCGGGGGCCGCCATAGGTTGCATTGGCCGACATACCGGCAACATAAAGGCCGGGAAAGACTTCACGTGTATTTTCCATTGTCAATTTTTCAGCATTGTCCGCCCACATGGATTTTTCGCCTTCGATTTTTCCGGTTGGGGTCATTAATTTTCCGGGGACTTTCCTGGATACCACTTGAACCACCTCGGTGGCATGGCCGGTAGCGTCAACCACATATTTGGAGCGAACCGCCAGGGGGTCGACATGAAGTCCCGCCATTTCAACTGACGACCAGTTCAATACCAGGCCGACAACCCTGTCCGGTCGCATCACTACATCTTCAACGCATATGCAATTAAATATGGTGACGCCGGCTTTGACAGTCTTTGAGGTAAGGGTGGATACGGTTTCCACAGAATCTGAGACAAAATAGTTGTCCTGGTATTCTTGATACCGAACGCCGAATTCATCCAGAATGGAACAGGCTTCCTTTTGTACGACGATTTCGTTAAACATCATGCCGCCGCCCCACATGCCGCCACCGATGCTTAATTTTCGTTCATACAGGGCCACTTTTTTTCCGGCTTTTGCAAGATAGTATCCGGCGACCAATCCGGCCGGTCCTCCACCGACAATGGCAACATCGGTTTCAAGGTTGCTGATCAGTTTTTCATAATATCGATCGATGATGGCTTTTGTAATGATAATTTCGTTTAGCGCCATTATTGTCTCCTTCTCAATGAATAGAAAGTAACTTCTCAATAAATGGTGGCAGCAGGCGGTGAAATTTAAAAAGGGCTGAGGCTCACTAATGCTCCTCAAGAACACACATTTTATTATGGATGTTCACCGCGCACAGTTCACCACACATGGTGCATACGGACTTTTCGTTGTTTTCGCTTTGAGCCCTTCGTTTTCGCGGCAAATCAGGGTCAAGGGCCAGCTTCAACATTCCCTCCCAGTTCAATGCCTTACGGTACCGGGACATTTCAATGTCTCTTTCCATAGCGCCCTTGACGCCTTTGGCGATATCGCCCGAATGCGCCGCGATTTTTGCGGCGACAACACCGACACGAACATCTTTTACATCCGGCAGGCAGAGGTGTTCCGCCGGGGTTACATAACAGAGGAAGTCGGCGCCTGCAGCCGCTGCGATTGCCCCGCCGATTGCGGCCGTAATGTGGTCGTATCCCGGTGCGCAATCCGTGGTTAAAGGGCCCAGAACATAAAAGGGCGCGTCATCGCAGATACGCTTCTGCATGAGGACGTTCGCTGCGATCTGGTTTAAGGGAACATGCCCCGGGCCTTCTACGATTACCTGCACGCCGGCCTCCCGGGCACGTTTTGTCAACTCTCCGATGACGATGAGTTCTTTCATCTGGGCCTTGTCCGATGCGTCTGCTACGGCGCCGGGCCTTAGGCCGTCCCCTAAACTTAACGTGACGTCATATTTAAAGGCAATGTCCAAAAGCCGGTCATATTCCTCAAAAAGGGGGTTCTCTTTATGGTGCTGATACATCCATAACGCCAAAAGCGACCCGCCCCGGCTGACAATTCCGCCGATTCGATTGGTCTGGTCGGCAAGGGAGTATGTCTGGCGAGTTACCCCGCAATGGACGGTAATGTAATCAATGCCTTCCTCACACTGCTGTTCAATCGATTCAAATAAAAAGTCCGGGGTCATGTCCGTAATACTCCGGTTTTGTGAGCCCAGTTCCGATGCCACGGCATAAATGGGAACGGCGCCGAGCATGACCGGGGAATTGTCGATCATCATTTTGCGGATTTTTTTTAAATCGCCACCGGTGGACAGATCCATAACACTGTCCGCTCCGGCCTCAATGGAAACCTCTAATTTATGCAGCTCCTCGTCAATATCCATATGATCGCCGGATGTTCCGATATTGGCATTGATCTTGGTTGTTAAGCCTTTTCCGATACCCTTGGATGGAAAATCATGGTTGATGTTTTTCGGTATGACAACCTGACCGGAAGCGACCAGGTCTCTGATTTCTTCCGGTGAAAAGTCTTCGTCGGCTGCGACCATTTTCATTTCATCGGTAATCACACCTTCTTTTGCCATGCTGAGTTGTGTCGCCATTATGCATTCCCCTTTCCTTTAAAAAAAAGACCGTTTCCTGATGGAAACGGTCTCGGGATATATGATTTTTCGTTTCCCTACGCCGGTATTACCCGGATCAGGTTCAATGGGTGTAATCTCAGGCTGTAAGCCACCCCAAAATAAGTGATTATAAATTTAATATAAGCGGATTAAAATGTCAAGTTTTAAAACCTTTTCCTCTTCGGTTGAACCGGGAAATCGTTGTTTGCCGACTCGATAAAACAGGCGCCGGAAGAGGGGCTGGATGCTTCCTCTGCCAGATTTCCCATGGGACGCGGCGGAGAGTCACCGATATCGGCAACGGCGGATGGCGCCAGCAACCATTTGTTGACCAGTTTTTTGCCCTTTTTCCAGAGCCGGGCCAGCCGGTTTTCGTGATTTCCAAGACCGGCCAAAAGCTGGGCATCTTTTTTGAATCTCAAGAAAACGTTTGCCTGTCTGGCTTTAACAAAGTAGCCCTCGCCAAGTACCAGCACAGCCGTGTCCGGGTCAAATGTTCCGTCATTCAACCATGCCCATAACCGTGTGTCGATATAAGGATTGTCATTATCCAGACCGCCAATAACAAAAGGTCCTTCCGCTATGGTGCCGTCATCATTTCGCACCAGTACCTGGACGTCATCCCAATTATAGTTTGCCTCGTTCGGACTCCCGATCTGGTTCCAGCCATCATCGGCGGCGGGGTTATAATTAAGGGGCACGTCATAATCAACATCCAGGCTTACCGGGAAGCAGTTGATTAAAATGTCCAGCGCGAATCTGGAAAGAACCCAGTAGGCCCTTCCCGGTTCAATGAACAGGTTTTCACCATATTCGATATAACCCGGAAAATTGGGATCATAGGTCCCCAT
Source organism: Desulfobacteraceae bacterium (assembly GCA_030620375.1). GTDB lineage: Bacteria > Desulfobacterota > Desulfobacteria > Desulfobacterales > UBA5616 > JAUXEW01. The sequence goes on from JAUXEW010000154.1 coordinate 5,340, forward strand.
TCTGAAGTTTCTCTCATTATCCGGAACGGCCAGCACGTTTACGGCCAAATTGTCAGGGCAATCAACAGGAAGCGTCACCATAATATAATCCGGTTCCCATCTGCCCGGCGGAACCTGGAAGTTGCCCTGGCAAAAGACGGGGTCAGGGTTAACTGCAATTGCACGGGAAAGGCATCTGTATTCTTCAGACACTTCCCTGCCATTTTCCGGGGGGTTAACGGCCATTACCCGGAAATAATTGGGTGTATCATTGACCATTCCAGAGATGAAGTTGTTATCAGTTGTTCTGCCGACTTCAAAGAACCCGGCATTGATTCCTTTTATGCTCCGGTAAATGATATAATGTTCGGCACCGATAGCATCCCAAGAGAGGTTTGCGGTCAGACATCCCGGATCCGCGGTTAAATCGCAGATACAACCGTCATATACGTCAGCCGTCGTAAAATCTTCATCCGTGAGATTTCCGAGTTCGCTGCCCGGGTATGCCAACGCGTTATTGTCCGTGGCCCGCAAGGCAATGGGATGTGATCCGATATCAAAGGCCGTGTCGCGGACCGGAGAGCCCAGGTCCACATTAACCATTTCACCGGATGCATCATCATAGGTATACGGCGGCCCCGTAAGATCCCAGTCCAGAGCCGTAATCATATCATCCTCGCACGTATTACAATCGGTCTGGTGTTCCCCCTCATTCGGATCAAAGGAATCGGATCCGTCCAGGGTCAGGGAGTCGCCCGGGCACAAAGATGCCATATACGGGCCACCGGACACGGCTGCGGGCGGGTGGGGCGGGTCTTTGATTTCGATATTCAGTGTAAAGGTTGCGCTTAAGCCGTCATCGTCTTTAACCCTCAGCCGCACCGGGTAGGTACAGGGAAGGGTATCGCAGGTAAATGCGTGCCTGACCTCAGCCGGTGAAACCGTGGAATAATCATAAACACCGTCTTCGTTCCAATCCCAGTCAAACTGGACCAGGTTCCGGATATTTTTTTCCGCATCGGAATGGTCTGAACAGGACGGATTGAAAAATACATCCACGCCGTTAAAAGACGGATTCGGGTGGGCGGTAAAACAGGCAATGGGCGCGGTCGTGAAAAGCGCGGAGTTTAACGTGATGATCATCCAGCAGGTAGTTAATGGTTGATATCCGAATGCCCAGTTGCCACCGCCTGACTGATTATCAACAATCTTTTGTGCCAGGCTGGCATACCAGTCGAAATTGCCGGAGGCGAGGCGCTCCACCGGCTGGGGCCGGGCCAGTCGCATGGCCTTGGAAAATGCATACCAGCCATACGAATTATTGGTACTCAGGAATGAGTTCCAGTTGTCGTACATGTATCTTTCAGTACGAATCCATTTCGGATCCCTGTCATCCTCCGGCGTATACGGATCGTCGAAACCGGTCTGGTCGACGAAGGCCATCTGGACAAGTCCGGAGGGAGAGGTTCCCCAACCCCAACTAGAGGAGGTGTAACCAAAACCTCCCCAAAGATCAGCATTCCATTGGGAATAAGAATATTC
>JAUXEW010000303.1 GCA_030620375.1 Desulfobacteraceae bacterium
CATTATATTCGGCATGGGTGAAAGTTTCTCTTTTAATCGGAAAAATCATTACTACCTTGTCCCTTTCCTTATTGTATTTTATCGTTATTACACCGGCGGCATTTATCAGCCGCCTTTTTGGCGGTCCGGTGCTGCCGGTTAAGCATGATAGACAAGCGATTTCTCACTGGGTAACCCGGGATGAACCCGCTCAACCTAAAGAACGATTTATAAAGCGATATTAAGTTAAGGAGGTAAACATGGCGAATCAATCCTTCGTCACCGAGTTTTGGGAATTTATTAAGGTTAGAAAAAAATACTGGCTTATTCCTATTGTAATTATTCTATTACTCTTTGGAACGCTGATTATTTTTACCGAAAGTAGTTCCGTTGCGCCATTTATTTACACACTTTTCTAGTGTTCTGTCCCACACATAACAACCATAAACCCTTCGTGGTGATTGCAATAGGCGGGTAAAAAAGAGGGAGAAAGGATAAGATAAAAGTACGCTTCACTGAGAAGAACCATATTTTTTTTACAGCGGCCTTGCATTTTCACTTGGTTTTGCTTATTAACACATATGTAAATTTTTACTTACATCCGGCAAGCGTTGAGCTTGCCGGATAGGCAAGGCATCGAGTGCGCAACAGTCATTTTTTACCGCAAGCGATCGATAAGCCGTCAAAACCTTTTTTTAGATAATTGCCCCATTATTGAATCCATGAACAATGAAACGGTTGTAATCATCGGAGCCGGTCCTGCCGGTCTTTCAGCTGCTCATGAACTCCTTCAGCACGGAGTCCGTCCAATAGTCTTTGAAAAGGCTGAAAAAGTCGGCGGTATCTCTCGTTCGGAAAATTTCAACGGCTATCTTTTCGATATCGGTGGGCATCGCTTCTTTTCCAAATCGAAAAAAATCAATCAGCTGTGGCAAGAAACATTGGGCGAAAACCTGCTTAAGGTTCCCCGAATATCTCATATTTACTATAATGATCGGTTTTTCAAATATCCGCTTCATCTATTTAACGCATTGTCCAATCTGGGTATCATTGAAAGCTTTAAAATCTTAATTAGTTACATAAAAGCACAAATCAAACCGTTTCCCGACGAAGACACCTTCGAGCAGTGGATGTCCAACCGGTTTGGAAGCCATCTCTATAAAACCTTTTTCGAGACATACACCGAAAAGGTCTGGGGAGTTCCCTGCGACCAGATTAAAGCGGATTGGGCCGCTCAACGAATCAATAATATGTCGTTGATCGGAACGATTTACAACGCTCTTTTTGGGGTTCAAAGCTCTAAAAGCCTGATCGATGAATTTTATTACCCCCAAAAAGGCGCGGGAATGATGTGGCAGGAACTTCAGAAATCGATTGAATCCGAAGGGGGACAAGTCCTGCTCAATTCGGAAGTTACAGGCCTCTCATATGATAATGGGTGCATAACCAACCTCACCTATACCCAGGACGGAAATGAAAAAAAAATTCCCATAAAGCATATCATATCCAGTACGCCGATAAGCCACCTGGTCTCACTGTTAAACCCCGCCGTTCCGGAAAAGGTCATTGAAGCCGCCGGAAAACTGAGTTATCGCGCCTTTATCATCGTAACGCTTATCATTAATAAGGAACAGCTCTTTCCGGATCAATGGATATATATCCACGAACCCGGTGTTAGCGTAAGCCGAATCCAGAACTTTAAAAACTGGAGCAAGGCCATGGTGCCTGATCCTGATAAATCTCTTATCGGTATGGAATACTTCTGTAATGAAAATGATGAGATATGGAAGATGGCCGATCCCGAGCTGATACATTTCGCATCACAGGAACTGTCTGATTTAAAACTGACGGTTTCAGGTGATGTTATCGATGGTCGTGTCGTTCGCCAGCCAAAGGCCTATCCGGTTTACAACCACGAATATACCATGCATCTCCATACGATCCGGGAATTCCTCAAAAGTATTGAAAACCTCCAAACCATCGGTCGCAATGGGATGTATCGGTATAACAACATGGACCATTCCATGCTCACCGGGATACTATCAGCACAAAATATTATGGGGAGTAATCACGATCTATGGGCGGTTAATGAAGAACAGGAATATATTGAAATCGACAAAGCAATAAAAGCCGACTCTGTTTTTTCTGAAAAAATCATTAAACAAACTTTTGCGAGAATGGACAAATTCGCGATTGCAACCGCTATAGGAACGGTTTCAGGTTTGCTTATGTTCCTGGCAACCCTATGGCTTGTAATAAAGGGGGGGGAGGTAGTCGGCCCTAATTTAAAACTGCTAAATCAATATTTTCTGGGCTATACGGTCACCGTAAAAGGCGCATTTATTGCGCTTGGTTACAGTTTCTTCTGGGGATTTTTATTTGGATGGCTTTTTGCTTATCTTCGAAACTTTTCCCTGGCATTTTATCTGTTTTGGTTAAAAAAGAAAACAGAGCTGTTGTCTATAAAAGATTTTTTTGATCTCTTGTGATTTTTTTCAGTAATCCACAGGACATGGAATATGAATCAAAATAACGCAAATCATGAAAAGATAGAAGAAAAACTGTTTAGCAGTGTGCTCTGGCTGAATGCGAAAGTTTTTGGGTTTACGCTTGGAATTTTGTTCGGCCTGGCCATTTTTATTGCCACCAACTGGCTCGTCATAAAGGGGGGAAAACCCATAGGACCCCATTTACAACTGTTAAGCCAATACTTTATCGGATACAAAGTCACCTTTTGGGGAAGTTTTGTCGGACTTGCCTATGGTTTTGCCGTCGGCACCATTAGCGGATCCTTAATCGGATGGATATACAATAAAATTGCTGCCCTCAGAAATTCCCAAAGGAAGAAAGATACGGTCTGAATTCACACCCTTGAATCCTTGACCCCTGGAATCCTTGGACCCTCTTCTCCAACTAAATTGGAGAAGAACTAAGAAATTATACATTTCTAATCTAATAATCGATTTGACTATTAAAGATCTTAATATTATGAGCCGCAGCAATTATGTTGAATTTCTTACCTGGGCTCTGCCCAAGCTCTCAATGA
>JAUXEW010000220.1 GCA_030620375.1 Desulfobacteraceae bacterium
CCAGAAATGAAGATTTTTGTTCAAGATCAAGGCATGCGAAAAAAATAACCGGAGGCATATGTTTGATATTCCGAGGAATATTTTTTTCGCATAACGATGAGATTGGGCAAAAAGACCTTTTCTGGATGGGCACTAGCTAAGCCTGTTTCTTTTTCTGCTCATACAACAAAATCGGTTCTTCTTTATTCATAACCACATCTTCACTAAGCACACATTCCTTGACATTCTCAATGGAAGGAATGTCGAACATGATATTGAGCATGCAGCTTTCTAAAATAGCTCGAAGCCCCCTGGCTCCCGATTTTCGCTTAACCGCTTCTTTTCCAACGGCTGAAAGCGCACTGTCGGTAAATCGTAAATTAACGCCCTCCATTTCAAAAAGTTTTGCATATTGCTTGATCAAAGCGTTCTTGGGTTCCGTTAAGATCCGAATCAGCGTTTGTTCGCTCAACTCATCAAGGGTGGCAATTACGGGTAAACGACCCAAAGATTCGGGAATCAATCCATATTTTATCAGGTCTTCAGGTTGAATACATTCTAAAATTTCGCCGATGTTTTTATCATTATGCTTAACAATTTCAGCCCCGAATCCCATAACTTTGGACCCGGTTCGCCGCCGGATGATCTCTTCTAATCCATTAAATGTTCCACCGCAAATAAACAGGATATTCGCCGTATCCACCTTTACGAAATCCTGCTGAGGGTGTTTTCGCCCCCCTTTAGGCGGCACGCTGGCGATGGTCCCCTCAATTATCTTCAGTAATGCCTGCTGCACGCCTTCTCCGGAAACATCTCGGGTTATGGAGGGGTTGTCGGACTTGGAGGCAATCTTATCGATCTCATCAATGTACACTATACCGCGCTTTGCTTTTTCCACATCGTAATCGGCATTCTGGAGGAGTGAAAGAATAATATTTTCAACATCCTCTCCGACATACCCGGCTTCAGTTAAGCTCGTTGCGTCAGCGATAGTGAAGGGTACGTTCAAGAATCTCGCCAGGGTTTGGGCAAGCAGGGTCTTACCACAACCGGTCGGCCCTATAAGCAAAATGTTGCTTTTTTGAATTTCCACTTCCCCGGTATTAACTGACGAACTGAGTCGTTTATAATGGTTGTAAACCGCAACCGATAGGATTTTTTTTGCATGCTCCTGTTCGATGACGTAATCATCCAGCTGGCATTTGATCTCCTTTGGGACAAGATATTGCTCAAGAGCGTCCTGATCTTGTTCCTTTTCCTCCTGGATGATTTCACTACAAAGCTGAATGCACTCATCACAGATATAGACCGCCGGCCCCGCAATCAGCTTGTTCACCTCTTTCTGATTTTTTCCGCAGAAAGAACAAAAGAGGTTGTCATTTGAGTCGTCTTTTTTTGGCATTGATTACGTCTCCGTCTCTTTGGTGGTTTCAAGATCTTCTCGACTGGTCATAACCGTATCAATAATTCCGTAGTCTTTTGCCTCTTCCCCTGACATAAAAAAATCTCGATCGGTATCCGTTTCAATTTGCGCAAGATCCTTACCGGTGTGAACTGTTAGTATACGGTTCAGGTTGTCCTTGACCCTAAGAATCTCTTTGGCCTGAATGGCAATATCCGAAGCCTGGCCATGAGATCCGCCTAAAGGCTGGTGGATTAAAATTCTGGCATTGGGCAGCGAATATCGTTTCCCCTTTTTTCCTGCAGCCAATAAAAGTGCGCCCATACTTGCAGCTTGGCCGACACATACGGTGGCGATATCCGGCTTGATGTACTGCATGGTGTCATAAACAGCCAATCCCGCGGTTATAAGACCTCCGGGTGAGTTGATGTAAAAATTGATGTCTTTATCCGGGTCTTCCGATTCCAGAAAGAGAAGCTGTGCGATTAACAGGTTTGAAATCTCATCATCAATGCCGGAACCCAAAAAGATTATCCTGTCTTTTAGGAGCCTTGAAAAGATATCATAGGCACGTTCCCCCCTGCTGCTTTGTTCGATGACCATCGGTATTAATGCCACAATTAAAACTCCTTTTTATTGAAGTCTGCCCTGCAGCACGCTGCCGGGAATCTTCTTTAAGTTATTTAAAACCACAAAAATGGATTGTTGATTATTACTATCTATCCTCTGAAGGTTCTGGTTCCGTTTTCGCCGGCGGTGTCACTTCTTCGACAGTGCCGTTATCTATAATAAGCCCTAAGACCTGTTTTTCAAGTAGGGTATGCTTTAAATAATCCATTTTTTCTTGGTTCTGTTCATAATACCGTTTAATTTCTTCCACCGGCTGGTTTATCGTATCAGCCATCTGCTTCAATCCCTCATCAAGCTCATCATCCGTCAGTTCAAGCTTTTCCTGGTCCATGATCTTGTTTAAGATTAAATACCGCCGGACTTGTTTTTCTGCAGTATCACGATATTCTTCCGAAAGAGTTTCTCTTGTCATTCCCAAGTCTTCCATGGAAATACGTTGATGACTCAACGATCGCTCCGTATTTGAAATAATCCCTTCAAGTTCCATATCAATCAATCCATCCGGCACTTCAAAGTCCGTCCTCTCAAGTAAAGCCAGGAATATCTGTTCATTGAATTCCTGTTCGACCCGCTGTTCCTGCTCTTTTTGTAAATTTTTTTTAATTAAATTCTTTAATTCTTCCAGTGAGTTGTACTGTCCAACCTTTTTAGCCAACTCATCATCAATGTCAGGAAGGATTTCCTCCCTGATTTGATTAAGTTGCACACGAAATGTTACCGTATGATTCACCAGTTTTGAGTTAAAGTAATCATCCGGAAAATGAACCGTGATCTCCCTTAAATCCCCAGTATTCATTCCGATTAATTGATCATCAAATTCCTTTAATATAGTGCCGTCCCCAACCTTAAGTGTAAAGTTTTCCGTCTTTTTTGTCTCTGAAAACGGTTTGTCATCCTTAAACCCTTCATAATCAATGAGAACAAAATCTTTCTCCTGAACCGGTCTCTCTTCTTGAATCTGCTGTTGAGACGCCAAATTCTTTTGGATCATTGTCAATTGCATTTCCATCTCTTGTTCACCCACCTGGTACATATTTTTTTTCAAAGACAACCCTTTAAAATCAATATCTTTTATTTCCGGAGTGATCTCAACTGATGCATCGTATTGATATGATTTTTTTTCCTCAAGTTCAGGCGGATCAATTTTCGGAGGGGCTATTATATTCAAACCCGCTTCCTGGATGGCTTTAAAAACTGAGTCTTGAATCAATTTGGAAGTCACATCGGCATTCACATCTTTTTTATACATTCTTTCCAGAACGGACCGTGGGGCTTTACCGGGACGGAATCCTTTAATTTTTGCGGTTTTCTTAAGCTTTTTGTAAGCGCTGTCCAATTCACCGGTAACCGTATCTTCAGGTATTTCAACATGAAGTATTTTTTTCACGGAACTCAAATCTTCAACGGTAGCTTTCATTTATGTCCTTTCTTGCCCAAAGAATTATTAAAAATTGTAATCGCATGAAAATTTTGATAAGCGGGTTATGGTGCGAGAGGGGAGACTTGAACTCCCACTCTGTCGCCAGAGCTGGATCCTAAGTCCAGTGCGTCTACCAATTCCGCCACTCTCGCATAGATCGACACTAACCTGAAATTGGTTGAATTGCATTGGTTTTTTTTGTAAATAGTATCAATCCACAAGCGTGTCAAGTAAATTTAAGAAATCCTTTTAGCATGTTAATGTATTGTAAAAACCATCATTTATGCTGTCTCGCTGTTTTAATATTACCGCTTTTCGTGTTTGTCTGGTCCCTTGACCTGGATGCGTCTGAGGATAAAGCAGATCCGGTTTATCCCCAAAAAATAATTGTACTGGACCCGGGCCATGGGGGAAATGACCCGGGCGCCGTCGGTTCAGGCGGTCTTGCTGAAAAGGCGGTAACGCTGGAAATAGCCCGTAGAATTAAAGAGAAACTGATTGATAATTACGATGTTTTTCTGACTCGAAACGATGATTATCATATCAGAATTCCCGACAGAATATCAATAGCCAATCATTTAAAAGCCGACCTGTATATCAGTATTCATACCGCAGCGAGCTTTCTTCAGCAAACAAACGGCATGGTTATATTTTATTATAATGATTCGAACACACGTTCTCCATCCCCTCCTCATCCACTTTCCTCCAAATTGAATGCTATTGAAAATCAGCAAGTTGCCTGGGATGAAATTCAAAACAGGCATACCGTTTTAAGCAAAAAATTTGCCGAGATCATTGAGCAACAGATCAAGAATTACGGCAACGCCAAACAGATCACCATTGAAAGTGCCTCGCTGGTACCCTTAAAGGGGGCCGATATGCCGGCGGTGCTGATCGAATTCGGGCATATTACCAACCCCTCCGAGGAAATATCATTTAATGATTCAGAGACATTGTCCGATTACGCGGAAATTATTAGACGTTCAGTTGAAATTTTCTTTCATGGTAATAGTAAATTGCCCCCCGAATAGCAGGTGGCTTTATTTCTTTTTGGAAAATTTGGTCTTGAAGGTGTAACCAATGCGTGCTAATTGAACTTGCAACTTGATGCATGTATACTATTTTTCGCGGGGCGTGGCGCAGCCTGGTAGCGCGCCTGCTTTGGGAGCAGGAAGTCGGAGGTTCAAATCCTCTCGCCCCGACCAGTCTCCGTTCGAAACGGAGTGTATGGTGTCACATCTTGCATAGTGAATAAATATGGTTGTATTTAACCCGCAAATCAGACTTTTTTTGCAACCTGTTCCTCATGGAACTTAAAATGTGGCTCACTGCCGAATAGGTCATGCCAAACAAACGTCCTGTTTCTTCGTTGGTCAGGATGCATGTTTTCCACACCAGATAGACCAGCAAATCACGGTCA
>JAUXEW010000271.1 GCA_030620375.1 Desulfobacteraceae bacterium
ACCATCAGCGCTCAATGCTAAAGAATTACAAAGATTTGAAAGTCTGGCAAAAGTCATACGAACTCTGTTTAGAGATATATAGAATTACAGCAACATTTCCAAAGGAAGAAAGATACGGTCTAACTTCACACCCTTGAATCCTTGACCCCTTGAATCCATGGACCCTCTTCTCCAACTAAATTGGAGAAGAACCAAAAATATTAAACCAGTTGTATGGTTCAACCACCAAAACTATCTTGAGCTACCGTTGTCGCGAATGGACAAACCTCAATTTCTGACCCGCACCACGTTTGATACCTTTAATTTACCGAATGAGGTCTTAAATGGCTTAAAAGAGGTCGGTCTAACCTACTGCACACCGATTCAGGCCCAAACCCTTCCTATATCTTTAATCGGACGAGATGTTGCCGGTCAAGCCCAAACCGGAACCGGAAAAACGGCTGTTTTTTTAATTACGGTGTTTACCCGGCTACTGGCAATGACCCAGAAAAGATCTAAAAACCCTTCGGCCTTAGTTATAGCGCCCACACGCGAATTGGCTTCCCAGATTTATGATGAGGCCAAAAACCTGGGCGCCCATACGGGTTTTACTTTGGTAAAAGTTGTCGGGGGTGTTGATTATGTGCAACAGGCGAATAGTTTACGTAAAGGTGCGGATATTGTCATCGGGACGCCGGGGCGTATAATTGATTATTATAAACAGGGAATTTTAAAAACCGAAGCAATCAAAATCGTAGTCGTTGATGAGGCGGATCGTCTTTTGGATTTGGGGTTTTCCAAGGACATGCGCTATATTCTAAGAAAGCTACCCCATTATGAGCACCGTCAATCTATGTTGTTTTCGGCCACGCTTTCCTATCGCGTCATGGAACTCACCTATGAATATATGAATCTTCCTGAGTTTATATCAGTAACCCCCGATGAAATCACAGTCGAGGGAGTTGAACAGCTATTATTCCACGTGGGTAACGAAAAGAAACTTTCACTGCTGTTCGGTTTGTTGACGAGAGAAAGCTGGGTCCGGGTTCTCATTTTTGTGAATACTAAGGTTGGTGTGGATCGGCTTACCAAAAGACTCAAAGGAAACGGGTGGCCGGCTGAAGGGATTACCGGTGATTTACATCAGCGAAAACGGTTTAGATTGATGGAGCAGTTTAAAGACGGCAAGCTTAAGATCCTTGTCGCCACCGATGTGGCTTCCCGGGGTATACATGTGGAAAATATCAGTCACGTTATCAACTATGATCTACCTCAAGAGGCTGAAAATTACATCCATCGAATCGGTCGAACAGCCAGGGCCGGAAAGCAAGGAAAAGCCTTGTCTCTGGCTTGTGAGAAATATGTTTTCCACTTAGAGCCCCTGGAAGAAATGCTGGGATATAAAATTCCGGTTTGCTGGCCGGATGACGATTGGTTTGTTGGGGATAAATTCGAACCTGACCCTTTAATCACGAAAGGCAGAAGGGCAGAGGCGCAACAAAGGCTGGAGCGGCGAGTAAAAAAAACGTCCGGACGCCGGACAACATATAAAAGGGATTGGTCAAATGCCCATCCCGGCAGTTTTTTTGGCCTTTCCCCGGAGAAAAAGACAACGTCCGATACCCAGCCAGAAAAGGATCGAAAATCCATTACTAGAAAAAAAAGAAAGCCTCGTCACCGAAAAATAGAAAGTTTCCAATTGAAAAAATAGGTTTTTTACCGTAAAATTTTTTTATGGGCTATGTTTTCGACTTCAAAGATGCATTGGCTTATGAGGAGTGGTTTTACAGTCCGGAAAATAAGACAGCCGCTGATCTCGAAGGCCGGTTAATCCTCAGGATGCTAAAACCGATGCATGGACGGACACTCCTTGATATCGGATGCGGGACCGGTGCGCGGTTATTTGCTTTCCTTGAAAAGAGCCTTGATGTCACAGGATTGGATCCATCTCCATATGTCCTTGATATCGCAAAAGAAAAATTAAAAAATCGGGTGGACTTTCATCGAGAGTTTGGCGAATCCCTTCCGTTTGATGACAATGCTTTTCATTATGTGAGTTTGATTAATACGCTAGAGTTTGTTCATGACACAAAAAAGGTGATTGAAGAAGCCTGCCGGGTGGCAAAGGATAAGATATTTATCGGAATTTATAACCGCTATGCCGTTAAATGGCTTCAACGCAGGATCAAAGGGATATTTACGGAAAACTTTTACAATCGTGCTCAATTTTATAGTATCTGGGAACTCAAGCATATGGTTCGTCAGACTATCGGGGATGTACCGACAACCTGGAAAACCGTGTGTCAATTTCCCACGGCGCTTGAACACTATGTCCGTGGTATTGAAGGTTCTGCTTTTTTGCAAAGGCTTCCTTTCGGGGCATTTGCGGGTTTGGTTGTCACGCCGGTGCCTCGCTTCAGGACTACTCCCCTGGCATATACTGTCAAAGCCAAACATGCTACCACGCCAAGTTATCCAAGCATTGGAATGATCAAAAAAAGTCCGCATTTAAAATGAGAGAATCGGTTATGGAAGCCTATCTTTACGAACCTTTTAAAAATAAAACGGTAAAGTGCAATTTATGCAATCATCGTTGTATTATAAAGGCGGGCAAACGGGGGAGATGTCAGGTCCGTGAAAATAAAAATGGTGTGTTGCAAACAATGGTGTACGGTCGCATCATCGCCGGGCACATTGATCCCATTGAAAAAAAACCGCTGTTCCATCTTATTCCGGGAAGCCTTTCTTATTCCATAGCCACCGTGGGTTGTAATTTCAAGTGCAGATTTTGCCAAAATGCGGATATCGCCCAAATGCCGGCAGACCGTAACGGGTTGATCATGGGAAACATCGCCACCCCGGAAGATATTGTAGACGGCGCAATAAGAGGAAATTGCCAAAGCATCGCCTATACTTACACGGAGCCGACGGTATATTTTGAATTCGCCTATGATACGGCTAAGATTGCCCATGAAAAAGGGATAAAAAATGTATTTGTAACCAACGGGTATATGACCCCGGAAGCATTACATATGGTGGCGCCGTATATGGATGCGGCAAATGTCGATTTAAAGGCCTATACCGATAAATTCTACAAAGATTATTGCGAGGCAAGCCTGGAACCCGTTAAAGAGACGCTTAAATTGATGAAAAACTTGGGTATATTTGTTGAAATTACGACGTTGCTGATACCCGGTTTAAATGATGACCCAACCCAGCTTAAAGAACTGGCGGCCTTTATTGCCGATTCTCTGGGACCTGAAGTTCCCTGGCATATCAGCCGGTTTCACCCTGCTTACCGGCTGACCGATCAACCCCCTACACCGGTTGAGACCATTATTAATGCGCGCAATATCGGAATTCGATCCGGTTTGAGGTATGTTTATGTGGGCAATGTCCCCGGTGAAAACGGGGAAAATACGTTTTGTTACAACTGCGGGAATCTGCTGATCAACAGATGGGGATTTTCGATTAGGAAAAACGTTATTGAAAACAGCCGGTGTAACCACTGCGGTGCACGAATTGACGGGGTCGGAATGTAGTCTAGTGTCCATCCAGAAATGGTCTTTTTGCCCAATCTCATCGTTATGCGAAAAAAATATTCCTCGGAATATCAAACATATGCCTCCGGTTATTTTTTTCGCATGCCTTGATCTTGAACAAAAATCTTCATTTCTGG
>JAUXEW010000238.1 GCA_030620375.1 Desulfobacteraceae bacterium
CAAAAACCCCGGGTCCCGGGCTGGCTGCCAGAACGAGCATGGCCACTGAAAAGCCAATGGCTGAATAAACTGTCAAAATTTTCTCCCTTATATTTAAACCAAGGCAGCAACTATTCCCCGCCTTCACTCCAGCACATGGATGTTCTTTTTGGCACACATGTCCTTTAAAATTTTTGGCCAGACGGTGACACTGACTTCCCCGATATGAGCCTTCTTTAGCAATTGCATATAGGTGCGGGATTGACCGATGCCACCACCGATGCTTAAAGGAATTTCATTGTTAATGATGGCCTGGTGGTAAGGAAAGTCGAGAAAATCAAGCTGATCGGAGATTTTAAGCTGTTTTCTCAGGGAGTCGGCATTCACGCGGATACCCATGGAAGTCAACTCGTGACGGCGCCGGGTTACCGGATTCCAGACAAGAATATCTCCATTGAGGCCATGGGCCGGTTGGCCTGCGGCGGATGTTATTTCCGTGACCCAGTCATCATAGTCCGCCGCCCTCATCTCGTGAGGATATCCGTCTTTGAGAGGCCAGCCGATCCCATAGATGAAGATCGCCGGATATTTCTGCAGAACCGCTGTTTCGCGTTGCTTACGCGGCAGATCCGGGTACATGTCCAGAATCTCTTCGGCGTGCAGGAAGGTCAGTTTTTCAGGCAGATCGGCATATTTTTCCGTTTTTAGCTGGGGAAAGCGTTCGTGCACATGGGTTTCGGCGCCTTTGAGAACCTTCCAGAGCTTCTCTACCACCTCGGTTAAAAATTTCAGGTTGCGCTGCTCTTCTGTAATTGCCAGCTCCCAGTCCCACTGGTCCACATAGGCGCTGTGATCGTGGTCGAGGAAGTAATCCTTTCGTACGGCATGCATGTCGGTACAAAGGCCTTCTCCAATTTGCATATCGAATTGCTTCAGGGCCATGCGCTTCCACTTGGTAGCGGCCTGTACGACCTGGGCATCGACCGGGTTTTTATCATAATCGTTGGAGATGTGAAACTGAACGGGGGTGCGTGATCCATCCCGGTCCAGAAGGTCATTGACGCCGCTTTCAGCATCCACGATCAACGGAACCGAAACCATCATCAAATTGAGTTCCTTGCACAGATTTGCCTCTATAAAGTTTTTGATGTCATAAATGGCCTGCTGTGTGTCTTTGGGCGTCAAAGTTGAGCTGTAATCCCGCGGCAGGATTTTTTCCAGCTCCTCATAGTTGCCAATGCCGGGCCCAGCCAGGTCTGCTTTTTTATCTGTCATGGTTTTTTTCTCCTGAAAGTTGTGCGGGTTCAATGTTTTACCAAATATATCGACAAAATGCGCAATTCCGGCTTTTTGAAAGTTTTGCTGCGCCCCGGCTGCCATGGCGCTGTCATTTTCCAGGGACACCACGCGGCCATTGAACGCTTTACAGGTTTTGGCCGGATACATGGCCGCGTAGCCTGTGACCGTGCTCAGCGCCAGTGTCCTACGGGCTTTTGATGCACAGGCTGGAATGTAAAGCAGTTTACCGACCACCGGCCTCGTACGGAATACATTATACCTTCATTCAGCATATGGCAACAGTATGATTGACATTTAACTGCCTGCAAATTGGTGTTCTTCGACCTTTGTGACAACAGAGTAAAGGCCAGATTGGAGGATTTCCATTCATGTCCATAGCCGCTTCTTGGTGTCTTAAAGTCCGATTTTTTGTAGATTTGAAAGTTACATGCTACAAAAAGAATTGACCAGTTCAGATATTTACAAAGATTTTGAGGTGAAAAAATGGTTGAATAGGTGCCCCAAAACCAGATAAAGAATGAGAAAAACGTGATCGGTTTCCTATCTGAAATTAATTTGAATAACATATATCACATAGATATAAATGGTCTGTTAAGATATTGTTACTTCGAGAAAATGGAGAATGGTGCATAAATGATTGGGATTTTAATCTATTTTATTAGTATCTTAGTTCTGAAAATAGCAGGAAGCAAACCATGAAAAAAAATAATTATAGTCTTGTTCTGTTTGTTCGTTGTGCCTCTGGTCAGCAATTGAGTCTTTTGTGTTTAACACCGCGGTGGTAGGTCATAAAAGGAAATTAAAATGTATGCTGAAAACGAGGGAGTAAAAATCTGGTATGAAATCCACGGAAAGGGAGACTCCACCCTGGTCATGGTTCCGGGATTTCAAATTGTGCACAGCGATTCATTCAAGCGGTCTTACGTACCGTATTTATCCCGGTACATGCGGGTGGTCACACTGGATCTGCGTGGCAGTGGGCAATCAGATCGGCTTGAGGGAACCTACGATCTTCAAAACTGTGCAAAGGATGTCCACTCTGTGATCGAGGCAGCGGGACTAGACCGTTTTGCAATGGCCGGCATGTCATATGGTGTGTCAATCTGCCTAAAATACAATGCGACTCACCCTGGCAGGGCTAGCCACTTGATCCTGCTGAGTGGATCAGCCAAGATGGTTCGATCCGAAAACTATCCCCATGGAATGCCTGAGGAAACGCTTAAAGGCATAATACAACTATGGCGAGAGCAGCCTGAAGGCATGTTGAGCAGCTTTATAGAACTGGCTTGCTCGGAAAAATATTCCCTGCGACATAAAGAACTCATCCGGCAATGGGCCCACGAGACCATACCTGAAGTATGGGAGCAGGGTTTTTCATGTTCGGTACTATCTGATATAGAATCGTATCTGGAAGGTGTAGAACTTCCCACTCTGATTTGTTCTGGTCAAGCTGACAAAATTGTGTTTCCCTCGGCTTCCGAATATCTGCACCAAAAGATTTCGGGCTCAACACTTCTTGCCATCCCTGATTCCGGACACGGATTTTTGCGAACATGGCCAGTTGTTAGTCGCAATATCCTGCAATTTTTAAAGTCGAAAAAGATGATGCCCACCCCGCCAACAGATCAAAAATCCGCTCCCAGAGTTCTTTGGATCAGCAGCCCCATCGGCCTAGGTCACGTAAAAAGGGATCTGGCTGTTGCAGCAGAGATCCGGAAAAAGATCCCTTCTGTGAGCATCCACTGGTTATCGGTTAATCCTGTGCGGTCTGTCCTGGAAGGCATAGGCGAGCAGATTCATTCCTTAAGTAACGCTCTGTTGGATGAAAGCGGCCATTTTGAGAGTCACGGAAAAGCATATTCCTTAAATGCAACTGAAGCTTATTGGGAGATGGATAAACTTCTGAACAACAATTTCATGGTATTTTACGATGCCGTCCGGGAAAATCAATACGATCTTGTTATTGGAGACGAGTCCTGGGAAGTGGCCGAATATCTCCATTACAACCCATCTTTGAAAACCGCACCTTTCGTGTTCATTACTGATTTTATTGGGGCCTCCAATGTCAGTGATGACGAAACCAAACAGGCGCATGTTTACAATGTGAATGGAACGTGGGTGGAAATGCGGGAGGTTTCTCCTGAAGCAACGGATTTGTCCATTTTTGTCGGGGAGTACGACGACATCCCGGAGATTACGTTAGGTGAGGGATTGCCCGATAGAAGAAAATGGGCGAAAGACTATTTTGAGCCCAGCGGCTATATTCTGTCTTTTGATCCTGCAGCGTTTTCTGATCGTCAGGGTATAAGAGAGGATTTAGGCTTTCTACTGGAGGATAAAATCCTCATCGTAGCGGTGGGCGGAACCTCGGTTGGCCGCCCCCTAATTGAAAAGTGCCTGGATGCTCAGAAAAGCCTTCAAGGAAAAATTCCCGGTTTGCGGACTCAGGTATTATGCGGCCCCCGTATCGACCCCGAATCCTTTTCCCGGTGCGAGAATGTAGAGTTTAAAACGTACGTTTCAGATCCTATAAAACTATATGCTGCATGCGATTTGGCGATCATTCAAGGTGGACTGTCTACGGCTATGGAACTTACGGCTTTAAACCGGCCATTTCTTTATTTCCCCTTAAAAAACCATTTTGAGCAGCAGGATTTTGTACCATTTAGACTCAATCGTTACAACGCAGGTGTTCACATGGACTTTGATGCAACCAGTCCTGAAGATCTTGCCGGCGTCATCGCCGAAAACATCGGCGAATCCGTAAATTATCATCCGGTAAATACGGATGGAGCGAAAAAGGCGGCGTCTATGATATTAGGAATACTCAACAAAGGAGAAAGGCTATGCTGAAAAAGATTCTGTGGTCACTTGTAGTAATCATCATTGGGATTGTCCTTTACTTTATTGCCTGGCCGGTACCTATCGATCCGGTGGCCTGGATAGCCCCTCCAAACCCCGGTTATACTGGCTCATTTGAAGTCAACGAGCGCCTAAAAGGTATTGAAACCTTTCCGATTGCTGGTAATCATGGCCCGGAAGATATTGCCCTTGATGCCAAAGGTCGAATTTATGCCGCTACCCATGAAGGCAATATTGTGCGCTTAGACCCCGACGGCTCCAACCCGGAAAACTGG
>JAUXEW010000280.1 GCA_030620375.1 Desulfobacteraceae bacterium
ATCAGCCGCTTCATTCAACCCCAGGGCTTGAAGTTTTTCACGCGTCGGGATTCCGTTTTCATTCCATCCCCGCAACTGATAATATTCATTGAGTTGATATTCCAAATCGGCTGCTTTGCCCGCAGCACCGCCATCCGGCAATGGGGTCACCAGCCGTTTGGGAAGCGTATCATCTTTCCGATCGAGCCCCTCGCGACAGGAAAACGCCCGCTGGAGATTCACGATTCGCTCTCCGGCCTGTAAAATCGTTTGTGCACTATGCGGCATGCCGGTGCAAAGACTCAGTAACATACCTGAATGAGAAGGCTGTAATGCCAGTCCACCAAACATACAGATGGCCATGGAATTAAACACGTTTGCAAGATCCTGGGCTACTTTGGCCGCCAGCCCTTTATTTTTCTTATCAAAACGGCCCTGTTTGTAAAGAATGCCCGCCTCTGTACTGATCAGTCCCATTTCGAACATAAAGGAACTGCCCTGAACGTGACAGGCGCCACGGGTTCCTGTGGCGTAGTTTACGGCCAGGCTTTGGAAAGCCCTGGGGTCGTGCATGGGGACTTCCAGGCCTTTAACCTGAATGGCATATTCCTCAGACCCTTTCCCCACTTTTTCAGCCGCCTTTTTTGACCCCTGGGCAAGGACGGCGCCAAATCCCTCACCTTTGCCCATCTGTTCGAAAATTTCTATTGCTGCGTCCACATTTCCCCAGGTGAGTTCAACCCCACCGGTATCTTCTTTTGTAATGGCTCCTTTTTCATAAGCTTCCATGGCCCAGGCAACCGTACAGCCTGCTGAAATGGTATCCATCCCGTGTTTATTGCAGATCTCTCCCAGCCACGAAACCGCTTCCAAGTCATCAATAAGTAACATGGAACCGCATGAACCAAGGGTTTCATATTCCGGCCCCGGGCCTTCGTAAGCAAACCGGCCTTCTGGAATCTCGACCCACCTGGCACAGCGGATCGGGCAGTTATAGCACGCTACGGAATGCGGTTTTAAAATGGTGTCAACCATCTTTTGACCGCCTATGTTCATACATCCTTCTTTCCATAATCCTACCTGCCAGTTTTTTACGGGGACATCTCCCGATGTCCAGCCCATATCCATGGATGAAGCGGTTCCCCATTTGGTCATCTGCTGGATCTGAGGGCTGTTCGTCAACCCTTCGATAATTTGCTTGGACATCTCATTAAAAAAATCAGGGGCCGCCGTGTTAATCTTTTGGTTTCCCCTGGCGACAATGGCTTTTAAGTTCTTCGATCCCATCACCGCACCGATGCCACCACGACCGGCCGCCCTTCCCTCATCATTCATCAAACAGGCTATCGGGGAAAGCGTCTCTCCCGCTGAACCGATACAGGCAACTCGAGCACGCTTTTCACCAACCTTTTCTCTCAAGATATCCTGGGTTTCGTAAGTACCCTTTCCCCAGACACCGGAAGCATCTTTAATGTCAACTTTTTCATTCATAATCTGGAGGTAGACCGGTTTCTCGGACTTACCGGTAAATACAATTCCGTCAAACCCGCAACGTTTTAGCTCTAATCCCCAGAATCCCGATGAGGTTGACGTTGCCATTACGCCGGTAAGCGGTGACTTCGCAGCAACAGCGAACCGTCCGGAAGTCGGGAATCGCGTGCCGGTAACCGGGCCCGTCATAAAAATCAACTGGTTGTCCGGCCCCAGCGGATCGGCCCCGGCCGGTACTTCATCGTATAACATTTTGGTGGCAAATCCCGCCCCGCCGATAAAGTTTTGCGCAACCTGGGAATCCACATCTTTTACTTCCGTCTTTTGATCAGAAAGATTTACGTACAGGATTTTTCCCATGTATCCAAACATGATTCTACCTCCTTTTTTATCTCATATCCTCGAGATCAACTTCATCTGCCCGTTTAAATCCGCCGGGCGGGTAAATATCTCCTTTTTTGGCAAATGCCTTTTTATGTTTAGCCCCCGCAGGAATCGTTGTGAACAAAAATGCCGTATCATCATCTGCCGGGGGAACCTCTATTAACTCAAAATCACGGGTACCCAAGCCGATTTTCTGCCCCACATTGGGCTGTATTTCCTCGCTGATGCCCATAAAAGACCCACAGGCGGTGAACTTGGGAAGGCCCGGATCCATGACACCCTTGGCCATGGCTACCGAACCCGGCATGCCACCCGCTTCCGTGGCTTTTTGAAGACAGGCGGAATCGATTGCCACAGGGTCCCAGGAGGCAAAAATCCCGAGGTTAGGAACAATGGAGCGATCACTATAACTGACACAATCACACCAGGGCGCAATATCCAGCGCCAGATTAATATACCCCACCTTGCCTTCACCAATAGCCTTAGCTGCGGCCAGGGCCGAGTCGGCTATTGCCGCAGCGGTTGCATCGAAGTAATCATCCGGCGGCATTGCAACGCCGCACATGGCCAGCATCGGAAGACAGGCCAAACAACCGATGCAACCTTCGCTATTCCATTCTATACCGTTTTCGGTCATCGTGATAGCGCCTTCGGGACAGATATTCGCACATATTTCCCAATCCGGGCATTCTTTTCCCTTACATCGTTCCGGAACATACGGACGGGTTCTAAGCCCGTATTTGGGATGGCCACCCAAATGGAGGTTTAGTTTGCCGCGCTTGGAAGCACACCCAACGCCCATGTTCTTGAGTGCGCCGCCATAAGTTCCCATGGGATGCCCTTTAAAGTGGCTCAACAAAATCATGGAATCCGCAAGTGCAATCCCGGTTCCCACATACTGTTCCTTAAGAATGAACCCTTCCGGAAGATCGATCCTTACATCATCCGTACCGATATAGCCGTCGGCAATCACAATTGGGCAACCTACTGTTGACTGTGTAAAACCGTTTCTAGCAATCGTTTTCAAATGGTCTAACGCCGTTACCCTTGATGCGTATGTAAAATACGGGAGCGTGGTGGTATCTACCACCATGGGTTCTCCCCCCAAGCTTTTGATTTTATCCACCAGCGCCCGCACATACACCGGTCGGATATAGGCCGTATTATTGTACTCGCCCATATGGAGCTTAACGGCCACCACGTCATTCGGCTTTATCATATTTCCGAATCCTGCGGTATCAAACAACGTGAGCATCTTGGCAACGAGGCTCGTCTGGTTGGATTGGGACCGATCGTCCATGAAGTATACCTTCGCCATGTCAGGCCTCCTTTGGTTGGTTTAAAGTTATAGATCGTGAATGGTATGAAAAAATTCTATTGTTTAAAAATGATGCTTTCGTAAACCGTCCCACAACCGTCATGCCGGACTTGATCCGGCATCCAGAAATAATTGTATTTACTGGACCCCGGCTTTCGCTGGGGCGACGACGGTTTACGAGACCATCAAAATAACTAAATCCAATTTGTTTGAATGTCAACTATTATAACAAATGGGGCTTATCGTTTCAACTGATATTCAGGTTATTAATGAGGTCATAAATAATTAGACATGG
>JAUXEW010000259.1 GCA_030620375.1 Desulfobacteraceae bacterium
AAAGCAGCCGATTTGGAATATCAACTCAATGAATATTATCAGTTGCGGGGATGGAATGAAAACGGAATCCCGACGCGTGAAAAACTTCAAGCCCTGGGGTTGAATGAAGCGGCTGATGATCTTCATGGATAAGGTATAAGGGGCAAGAGGTGTTCTATGAACGGAAAAGAGTATGTTAAACAAGCGATAGATCAAGTGGAAACAGTGGTTTCAGGGATTAAGGAAGCAGATATATTAAACGGCGATCCATTAATGGAGGGTGCACAAAACGCATGTGACGCTCTAAGCGGACTGAAAAATAAAGCCACACTTCGTACCAAAGATGGAAGCAATTTGGCGTTTCCGATATTTGACGCGGCCCGGAATTTAGAGGAGGCTTGGGAAGACACCCAGGTGAATGATGAGGCCGAAGATTTAAAATGGCGGCTGGAGGGCTTTATAGATGCCGCACTTGCGCTAAGTGGTGCGCTTAAGAGTCGAACCGTGATTATGACTTAGTGGTTACAGCATGCAGCCTTATGAATGTTACGATAAATTTCTTAGGCATATTGAGTGAATATATCGGCACCGATACGGTCTTTATGGAACTTCTCCAGGGCGCTACCTATGGGGATCTCTTAAATGAAGTTTCTCATAAATTCGGAGACCGATTGCCGAAAGGTGTTTGGGATAAGGAAAATTGTCAGTTCAGAGCGGGCATACTATCCATAGGCGAAGGAAGAGATTTAGAGACAAAAGAAACCGTATTGAAAGACGGAGAAAATATTACCATCGTAGTGCATATGGCCGGGGGCTAAAAACAGGCGTTTTTCAAATGTCTCATAGTGTCATGAAGGAGAACAAATAGATGCCTGATATTTTAATTACAGGTGGTGCCGGAAGTTTTGGTCGGCAGTTGGCGTTGGTGTTAAGGGGAAAGGGTCATTCACTAAAGATTTTTGACCTTCCTTCATGCGACTATAGTTTTTTTAAAGACTGGGAGAATACTATCGTTTGTCCGGGAGATATACTGGATGCAGCTTCCTTGAACCGGGCGCTTGACGGTGTGGACCAGGTGTTTCACCTGGCGGCTGTCCTTCCTCCTGTCAGTGAAGTAGATAGAGAAAAAACCTTTAAGGTGAATGTTGAAGGGACCAGGATATTGCTGGAGGTTTGTAAAAAGCTGTCCAAAGTTCCCAGTATAGTCTTTACTTCTTCGGTTTCGGTATATGGAGATACCAGCCGGGAAACAAATCTGATAAGCCCTGTTCATCCGCCAAATCCGAATGACTGGTATGCGGAAAGTAAAGTTGAGGCCGAAAAGATACTCTTTTCTTCAGGGATTGCCTATGTCAACCTCAGGATTTCCGGAGTGGTTATCCCTGCTTTCTTAGATCCACCGGAGCCCTGGGCATTTCAGCAGGACCAGAAAATCGAACTCGTTTGTCTGGGAGACTTGACCCGGGCAATGGCCGCGCTTGCGGGCAACACAGCGGCTTTCGATAAAACCCTGATCATTTCCGGCGGGAAGAGCTGGCAGATAACCGGTGAAGCCTATGTCAAGCGATGGGGGGAAATCATGGAGATTCCCTTAGATGAGATGACTTTTCTTGAGCGGTCCGGCTGGCTGAGCTGGTATGACACCGAAGCGTCTCAGCGGTTGCTGGGTTATCAACAAACTTCCCTGGATGATTTTTATAATGAGTTAGACGTGGCGGTCAAAGCGGCACTGGCATAGAGACCGTTTCTTATCCGCAATCAAGCTAACCCCGCAGCTCGCTGCGGGGAGGCTTTAAATGAATTGGTCGGGACGGCGCGATTTGAACGCGCGACCCCAGCGTCCCGAACGCTGTGCTCTACCAGACTGAGCCACGTCCCGACAACGGTTGGGTTTTTTTATGTTACCCGTTTTAAAATGTCAATGAAAATGTTATAAAAACGGGTTGTCCAGCATGATGGTTTCATCTCTTGACGGACCAACGGAAACGATTTGAATCGGGGTTTCCGCGAGCGCTTCAATTCGGTTTAAATAGTCTTTGGCAAACTGAGGCAAATCATCATATTTTCTGATAGGTGAAATGTCTTCAACCCAGCCGGGGATAGTTTCAAGAATCGGTTTGCATCCGGCCAGTACGTTAAGGCTTGCCGGAAAATTATCGATCCGTTTGCCCTTATATTCATAACCGATACAAATATTCAGCGTTTCCATTCCTCCCAATACATCGAGTTTCGTGATTGCCAGGCCGGTCAAGCTGTTTAACCGGACGGCGTTTCTCAAGATGACCATGTCCAACCATCCGCAACGGCGTCTGCGGCCGGTCGTCGCCCCGAATTCAGCGCCTTTTTTCTGGATCTTTTCACCGACGTCATCGAAAAGTTCGGTCGGAAAAGGCCCTGCACCCACACGGGTCGTGTATGCTTTTACGATGCCGAGTATTCCCGATATGACTTTCGGTCCGACACCGGCACCGCTGCATGCATTTCCGGAGACGCAAGTTGATGATGTGACAAACGGGTAGGTCCCATGGTCAATGTCCAGATGAGTTCCTTGAGCCCCCTCAAACAGAACCTGAAGGTTTGATTTTATGGCCTGTTCAATAAAAACGGAGACATCAGCAAGATAGGGTTTTAAACGTTCGATGTATTTCATGTATTCGGCGATAACGGCGTCCGGACTTACGGTTTCATCAGAAAGGAAATGCTCCAGATAGAAATTTTTTTCAATTAAATTAGACACAACCGCTTCTTGGAAATCTTGAGCGTCCCGTAATTCTGAAAATCGAATTCCTCTTCGCGCCGCCTTATCTTCATAAGATGGCCCGATTCCACGACCGGTGGTCCCTATTTTTTTATCACCTTTCTTTTTTTCCCGGGCAAGGTCAATCTGTTTGTGATAGGGCATGATGACATGAGCCCTTTCGCTGATTTTGAGTTTGTCCGGTCCCACGTCGATTCCTTTGGCTTGCAAATAATCGATTTCTTCCAATAAAACATTCGGATCAACCACCATTCCATTGCCGATTACACAGGTTTTTCCCTGTAATATTCCCGAAGGAACCAAATGGCTGATGAATTGTTCGCCGTTTACTACCATGGTGTGACCGGCATTATTGCCGCCTTGAAACCGGACAACAACATCGGCATATTCCGCCAGCAGATCGACGATTTTACCTTTTCCTTCATCTCCCCATTGTGTACCGACTATAACGATATTAGACACGCGTCACTCCTTATTTCGTTTTGACCGAAAAAAATCCTGGATGAGGTTTCGGCATTCGTTTTCCCGGACACCGCTGATAACTTCCGGCTGATGGTTTAATCGGGGATCTTTGGAAAAATCGTAAAGTGATCCACAGGCTCCCCATTTGGGATCGAATGCGCCAAAAACAACCCTGCCGACTCTGGCATGTATAATAGCGCCCATGCACATGATACAGGGTTCAATAGTAACATATAGCGTGGTATTTAATAACCGGTAGTTCATAACCTTTTCAGCCGCTTTACGCAATGCTAAAATTTCTGCATGGGCCGTGGGATCGGATAAGGATATAGTTTGGTTACGCTCCAGGGCAAGGATTTCTCCTGATTTGCCAACCAGAACAGCCCCAATCGGAACTTCATGATCTTGCAGGGCGCATCCGGCCAAGCGGAGTGCCCGCGCCATGAATTCCAGATGTTTATTCATCGTCATATCGTTTCATTTCGGCCTTACCGTTCAAGTTGCCATTGACACAAGGGTTGGTTTGGCCTATGTATCAAACAAAAAAGGTGTTGTATGCGCGCCCGTAGCTCAGCTGGATAGAGTGCCGGACTACGAATCCGTAGGCCGCCCGTTCGAATCGGGCCGGGCGCGCCAATAAACAAAGGCTTTGCAGCTGACACACCCTGCAAAGCCTTTTTTCCGTTTTTATGCCTGTACTTTAATTTTGTCCGACAAGAAATTAAAAGAGAAATTAGAGTTCCAAAAATAAAATTCCCCCTGGTTTGCGACACAGGGGGAATAATAAGAAAGGATATAAACTCCCCCGGCTTTCACGCAGGGGAGTTTTTAAGTCAC
>JAUXEW010000081.1 GCA_030620375.1 Desulfobacteraceae bacterium
CCATCCAGAAATGGTAGATTTTGGTTCAGGCCAAGGCCGCAACGATTTTGAAACCGCAGGCGTAGCGGGGCGAGATGCATCGGCATCCAAAATGTGAAGTTATTGGTGAGTGAGCCCTAAGTGCTGCCGGGCAGATCTGCATCGGTGGTGATAACGCCGTCCGCATACAGGTCTGAAATCTCATCGTCTGACATGCCCAGGAGCCGGGACAGAACATGATGGTTGTGCTCACCAAAGAGAGGCGCCCGGAAGTGATTGTCGGTGCTTTTCGAGAACTTTAAGGGGGGGATTTCACTTCTTACCGTTCCTATTTCCGGATGTTCCAGCACCCTGAAGTGGCCATAGTGTTTCATTTGGGTATCTTCGTAAATGTCCTTGCCTGTCTCAACTACATTGGCGGCTACACCGCCTGCCTGCATCAAAGCCTCAATCTGTTCCGGAGGGATATTCATCGTCCACTCGCCAACCAACCGGTCCAGCTCGTCTTCATTGCTTTTGCGCCGGGTCAGCGTGTCAAACTTGGCGTCCCCAGTCCAATCAGGGTTGCCGATCACCCGGCAGAAGCGTTGCCATTCAACTTCCGTAAAAACAGCGATGGCAACCCATCTGTCATCTCCTTCACAAGGATATACCCCGTGCGGCGCCGCATAAGGAAGTCGATTGCCATTCCGTCCCATTATCCGGCCATTCACGAGATATTCCATCATGACCCCGGCAAGGACATGAACGTTAACTTCATACTGGGACTGGTCGATATGCACCCCTTTACCGGTTTTTTTATGGCGGAGAAGCGCGCTGACAAGGGCTAACAGGCCCGTACCGGTGGAGGCGAAATCACCGTAGGCAAGGGGCATGCCCGATGGCGGCCGATCGGGCCAGCCGGTCAGGTAACTGGGTCCGGACAGGTTGGTGCTCACCGGGCCGTAGCCGAGGCGTTGCGAATGCGGCCCGTACTGCCCTTCTAAACAGCTGCTCCAGTAAATGATATCCGGCTTCCATTCTTTGACGGTGTCGTAATCAAACCCGAACCGCTTCATCACCCCCGGTCTGAAGGATTCCGCCAGGATGCGGGGTTGCCACTCGGTTACGAGTCGCCTGATAATATCTTTTCCCCCCGGCTTTCTTAGATTAAGGGTAATACTGTACTTACTGGGATTCAGCCACTGCTGCCATCCCGCCTGTTCGGTCTCCCCCATACGGGCTTCGTAAAAGGGTCCTCCTGCCCGGGTTATGTCGGGTCTCAAGTGAGTTTCAACTTTGATCACCGTGGCGCCATAGTCCGCCAGCCAGCTGGTGGCTAACGGAACCGTCGCCGCCGAGCCAAAATCCAGTATCCTTATCTCATCAAAAATTGAATTTGCCATTGTTACCCCTGTAACGTTAATGGAATGCTATATTACCCTGATTTGCTTTAAAAGAATGATTTCCCGCCTTGAGAGGCCCAATTCCTTTTCGAAGATTTCCTCATTGTGTTCACCGATAAGCGGCGCGCGCCGGAAGATTTTCATGGGGGCTTCGGAAAACTTGGCAAAGGGACCGCAGTAAGAAAGCGATTCTCCAAGCTCGGGGTGTTCAACTGTCTGCCAGAAATTACGGGCTTCAAGGTGGTGGTCCTCGCAGATGTCTTTGCTGTTGGACACGGGGCACCCCATGATCCCCCTCTTTGCTGTCTCTTCAGAGAACTCGATGGTGGTTTTACTCATCAAAAACCGGTCAAAAGGTTCTTGAATTCGATCCATCTCTTCCTGGGCCATTGTTTTAGTTTCATCGCCGAATTTCAGCCAATCGATTTCCTTAAGCCAGTCCGGGGCCATCCCTTCCTCATCCATCCATTTTACCAGTCTTGCGGTGCTGTCGGAAAAGCCGGCCGCGGCTCCCCCGCCTATGGCCCAGTGAACATAACCGTCCTTGCACGGGCGAATGCTGGCAATTGCTACGAATCCGGCAGTCATGAATCGTCCCATCCTCGGGAAATTGAATTGCATGCACTCCCAAAACCAGTGGGCACCGGTTGTGAACTGGAGAAGATATTGCTGGACGGGAGCGTCTACATGCTGCCCTTCACCGGTCATTTCTCGATGAAAAAGTGCGTAAAGCGAGCCAATGACCCCCTGTATTCCCCCCATTAGACCGGCAGAGGGATAGCTGTTCCAGGTGGGCGCTCTGTCCGGATCACCGGCCATGGAATGTATCATACTGGCGGCCCATGTTGTGAGATCAGATCCCTTGTAATGCGCTTTAGGGCCTTCCTGTCCATAAGGAGTGACGGACGTTAGAATAATATCGGGCTTGACCCTTCTGAGCTCGGAGTAGCCCAAACCCAGGCCGTCCATGTAGCCGGGAGGATGAGATTCAATTATAACGTCGGCTGTTTCGACCAGCTGTTTGAATATCTCCCTCCCGTCCGAAGTCTCGATATCCAGGGTAATACCCCGCTTATTGCGGTTGTAGGCAAACCAGAAAAGGCTCTTTTCAACCTCGGGTATGTCCTTGTAGTATGGGCCTATGTTTCTGCTCGGGCTTCCACCAGGGGGTTCAATCTTTATGACATCTGCGCCGAGGTCGCCGAAAATCTGCCCTCCGAGAAGGAACCCGCCTTCAGTCAGGTCCAGAACCCGGTATCCGCCAAGCATCGTATCTTCTTGCATAAAACACCTCTTGGTTGTAAATTTGAATTTCGGGGCTTGTTATGGTAAAAAATATAATGTATGTGGCTCATTAACGTTACAACTAAAGGAAATTTCAAGCCGCCCAACCGCTTTGCTTTAGGTGGTCACTTTTTGTCTAACGTATCAAATTTTTTATGTGGTTCCGGCGTGTCCGGGTCAGATAACAAGAAATTCCTATTACAGATAGTTCCGGGGGTCAACCTAAAATTTTGCCCGGTCATGTTGTATGGTTAAATGAAAAAGTGCTGACAGTAGATACCCACGGGCTTACGCCCGTGGTCCTCTGCTAATGTTGATAGCACATGCTGTTTTGAGGATTTAAAGCCTCCCCCGCAGCAAGCTACGGGGAATGTGCTCGCATTGCTTGTTCAAAAGAGCGAAAACTTAAGCGCTGGGCCAAAAGATGCCGTTTCCGGATGGACACTAGAGTGGTGGCTGGAATCAATGGGTAACCAGACGTTTGATTACTGACGGGATTAAAACGAAAGGTTTTTAAGATGAAGATGGGCAATCGTTTGATTCAATTTTCTACTGAGTGGCCGAAGCTCATTACCGGCGTGATGGTGATCGTCACCCTGATTTTAGCCACCATGATGGTGAGGGTCCAGGTGGACACGGATCCGGAAAACATGCTGGCTGAAAGTGAAGCGGTTCGGGTATTTCATAATCAGACCAAAAGGATGTTCACCCTTCATGATGTCGTCGTGGTGGGGATTGTGAATGAAACCCATCCGGATGGCGTGTTCAACCCGACCACCTTGGGATATGTTCATGAACTGACCCAATTTGCCATGAACCTGGCAGACGATAAAAACCCTGAAAAGCGGGTGGTGGCCCGTGACGTGATTGCACCCGGTACGGTGGACGCCATTGAGCAGGCCGGACCGGGTCAGGTTCGATTCGAATGGCTCATGCGGAAACCGCCTGAAACACGGGCGGAGGCGTTGAAAGTTCGTGATCGGGCCATCGCCAACCCGCTGTTAAAGGGCACCATGGTGTCTGAAAACGGTAAGGCCCTTGCCATCTATTTGCCCATCACCGCAAAAGACTTTGCCTATTCGTTACGGCGTCAGCTTTTGAAAAAAATCGCCGGCTTTACCGGAGATGATCGCTTCTATATTACCGGATTACCGGTAGCGGAAGATACCTTCGGCGTTGAAATGCTCACCCAGATGGCCATTTCCGCACCCCTGGCCATGATGGCCATTTTCTTACTGATGCTTTTCTTCTTTAAAAAAGTAAAAATGATCATATCTCCGCTGATTATCGCAATGGTCACGGTGATTTGGACCATGGGGCTGCTGATCGGGTTCGGAAACACGCTTCACATTATGAGTTCCATGATCCCCATATTTTTGATGCCCATCGCCGTGGTGGATTCCGTCCATATTCTCTCTGAATTTTTTGATAATTACCAGAAAATTCGAAGCCGGCGAAAGACCCTGAAAAAGGTGATGGGCCACTTGTTCGTGCCGATGTTGTACACTTCTTTGACATCTTCGGCAGGCTTTGCCTCCCTGGCCCTGACACCCATTCCACCGGTCCGAACATTCGGGATATTTGTAGCCATTGGGATCATGCTGGCATGGCTGTTAACGATCGTTTTTATTCCGGCCTATATCATGCTGTTAAAAGAAGAAAGCCTGGCGACATTCGGCGTGATAAAATCCGGAAATGACGGTTCGAAAAACAAGACCCTGTTGTCTCGTATTTTGGGATGGTTGGGCCGTATCACCTATACCCAATCCAAATTGATCGTTCTGTTTACAATTTTGATGATAGGAATTTCCGCTTTGGGGATCAGTAAAATCGAAATTAACGATAATCCCGTAAAGTGGTTCAAAAAAAATCATGCCATTCGTGTGGCGGATCGGGTTTTAAATGAGCATTTTAGCGGGACATACGAAGCTTATCTGGTTTTAGAGGCCGAAACCGTAGCATTTGAACTTCCGGATGCCGTAAACGCCGTAAAAGAGGCTTTGGCCCAGGCCATTGGGAATGAAGCACCCGTCTATAACGAGGCGATCGGGCTGGTGAAATCGGTTTCGTCAACCAGCGGGTCGGCAGAAGATTTTATAAATTTACTGTCCGATGAATTTGAATTAAAAATGGATGCTGCGCCTGATGAAGAATACGATATGTGGGCTGATGGATTAGACGTAATGGACAGCATCCGAAACCGTGGACAGATATTCAAAAGACCGGATTTATTGCGATATATAGCTTCTCTGCAGGAACACTTAGTCCAGACGGGAACTGCCGGCAAGAGTAATTCCGTGGCCGATGTGGTAAAAAAAATCTACCAGGAGCTGTTTGAGGCAAATCCGGAATATTTTAGGATTCCGGATACCGTTAATGGTGTAGCGCAAAGTCTTATGGCTTACCAGAACAGCCACAAGCCGGATGACCTGTGGCATTTGGTGACCCCGGATTATGCCAAGGCCAACCTCTGGGTCCAGTTAAAAAGCGGTGACAATAAAGACATGGAAGCCACCATTTCAGTAGTGGATGCCTTTATCAAGGAAAATCCGCCGCCGGTCCCGCTGATACACCGATGGGCCGGATTGACCTATATTAATGTCGTGTGGCAGAACAAAATGGTCATGGGGATGCTGAAGTCCTTTTTAAGCAGCTTTGTTGTTGTGTTTGTTTTAATGGTCATCCTGTTTCGTTCGCCCTTATGGGGCTTGCTGGCCATGGTTCCGTTATCGGTAACGGTTGCCTTTATCTACGGCATTATCGGGATTATCGGTAAGGACTATGATATGCCTGTGGCAATTCTGTCTTCACTGACGTTGGGACTGTCAATCGACTTTGCCATCCATTTTCTGGAGCGCTCCCGCCAGGAGCATACCCGTATCGGTTCGTGGAGAGAAGCGGCAAAAGAGATGTTTGAAGAACCGGCCCGGGCCATTTCCCGAAATGTTGTTATAATCGCTGTTGGATTTACGCCGCTTTTGCTGGCGCCGTTAGTACCGTACCAGACGGTCGGTATATTCCTGGCAAGTATTATGGTCGTTTCCGGGATTGGAACCATGATCATACTGCCGGTGTTGATTAAAGGTGCAGAGCGTGTGTTGTTTCAAAATAAGTAGAACCTAATCTGAGGTTTTTTATCTGAAAGGAGACGTTGCGTCATGAAAAAAACAGCCATATGGATCATTGGCCTGCTCGTCGCATTTCTTGGCGTTTTTACCGTATCGGCCGAGGAAGCAACCCTGACCTTGGACGACATCGTTCAAAAAACGAATCTGGCAGCTTACTACGGGGGAGAAGACGGTCGATCGGAAGTAAATATGACCATTACGGACGGCCAGGGACGAACCCGAACCCGAGAATTCGTTATTTTGCGAAAAGATGTTGAAGACGGCGGCAGGCAAAAGTTTTACGTCTATTTTAAAAAACCTTCGGATGTCCGGAAGATGGTCTTTATGGTCCATAAGTATATTGAAAAAGATGATGACCGCTGGCTCTATCTGCCGGCCTTAGACCTGGTGAAGCGAATTGCCGGGTCGGACAAGCGAACCAGTTTCGTGGGATCTCATTTTCTTTATGAAGACGTTTCAGGACGTTCACCCACAGAGGATGAACATGAACTTGTAGAAACAACCGATACCATGTACGTGATGAAAAATACACCAAAAGATCCGGACAGTGTTGAGTTTTCATCTTTTACCATGTGGATCGACAAAAAAACATTTATTCCGGTTAAAATTGAATATCTCGATAAACGGGGGAAAAAATACCGTTTGGTGGAGGCCTTAAAAACTGAAATGGTACAGGGAATCCCGACGGTAACCCAATCGAGGGCGCAGGATTTGTTGTCCGGCGGTAAGACCGTATCCGAGTTTAGCAATGTAAAATACGATATCGGCCTTAAAGACAGTATATTTACCGAGAGATATTTGCGTAAGGCGCCAAAGGCAGTGAGAAATTAATGCCAGGTGGAAAAAGATGCTGAAAAATGGAAGTTTAAGCCTGTTTTTATGGATGTCGCTGCTGTCTGTTATTGTATTTTCAAAACCGGCAACATCCGGCGTTTTTCAGGATAATTTATATGATGCATATGAGATTGAACTGAACGGATTTGCCGAAGTTCGTCAAGGTTGGCGGCTTAAAGATGATCCGTATGAAAAGGGCAGGTCCATCTCCGAGGGCCGCCTTCAGCTTGATTTAGGCCGGGACTTTGATTGGGGAATGCTGAGGTTCAAAGGCGATGTGGTCGAAGATCTGGTTAAAAGCCGGTTTCGGTCCGGGATCAGGGAGTTTAATGTGATGCTTTCTCCGCTTGATTTCATGGATCTTAAAATCGGCCGGCAGATCCTGACATGGGGAACGGGAGATCTTCTTTTTGTTAATGACCTGTTTCCCAAAGACTGGCAATCCTTCTTTATCGGTCGAGACGATGAATACTTAAAGGCCCCCTCCGATGCCGTTAAACTGAGTTTCTTTTTTAATATTGCGAATCTGGATGTGATCTATGCACCGGTGTTTAATGGTTCCGTGTATATTGACGGAAGCCGGCTGTCTTATTGGAACCCGGTCTTGGCCAGAACTGCAGGCCGTGATTTCATCTTCGGCGATCATGAGCGGAACCGATTCTTTGCTGATGGAGAATTGGCACTTCGGGTTTCGAAGAACATTCGGGGAACCGAGGTGGCGTTATACGGTTATCGGGGTTTCTGGAAAACTCCGGAGGGCATGAATCCGGTATCTGTAACATTGTATTATCCCGAACTCACCGTATACGGCGCCAGTATACGGTCAACACTGTTCGGCGGGATCGGAAATATTGAGATCGGTTATTATGACTCAAGGGAAGATCGAGAAGGAGACGACCCGTTTGTCCGAAACTCTGAATTTAAGGTCCTGGCCGGATTTGAAAGAGAGCTGATGCGCAATTTCACAGGCGGCATCCAATACTACTGTGAGTGGATAGCGGATTACCATGCCTATCGCCGGAGCCTGGTCGCCCAGCCGGGAAAGGATGAATATCGACATTTGCTGACGGTAAGATTAACGCGGCTTATGATGAACC
Organism: Desulfobacteraceae bacterium; assembly: GCA_030620375.1. GTDB lineage: Bacteria > Desulfobacterota > Desulfobacteria > Desulfobacterales > UBA5616 > JAUXEW01. The sequence goes on from JAUXEW010000081.1 coordinate 7,708, forward strand.
AGAATTTGAGGCTGTCATTTTTTGGATACTATTCGCCTTCGGACCAGGACGCTTATCTGCGTCCCAAGGCTCATTATAAGTTAACCGACCAATGGGCCGTAGAAGTAGGAAGTAACATTTTTCTCGGAACTGATGACCATACGTTTTTTGGCCAGTTCAAGGATAATACCAATGCTTACGGGAGCGTTCGGTGGGGATTTTAATGGGGTTGAAGCTCCCTGCAGTAAGCTGCCGGGATGCGCCTGCTTTTGCGGTTTACATCTATATCAACAGGAGATGCGTTATGGAAAAGGGAGCCGTGGAAAAGATTATTTTAGATTTTATCAACACCTCCCCTGAAAACTCTTTAAAAATGACGCCGGATGAGCCGGCCTGGGAAGAGGCGCTGATCGGTTATAGTTCCGGTGCGGATCCCATTTATAACGATTTCAAAGCGGTTGTGGGGGAATTTCATTATACACCCGCTGAGATTTTTAATTTGACGTTTCCGGAAGAAAACGCCGCGCCCGAAGCGCTTTCGGTGATCAGTTGGGCGTTGATACAACGCGACATCGTAAAGAAAGATAACCGGGCTGAAGACTTTTATCCTTCTGAACGCTGGGTCATGACCCGGTTTCCGGGAGAGCGGTTCAACGAGTTGCTTCGGCAACATGTGGTGGATGAATTGGCCAAACTAAATGTGCAAGCGGTTGCCCCGATCCTTTCTCCACACTGGCAGTTTGAATTGTCTCCCACATTTGTTTATGCGTCCCGGTGGTCCGAACGCCATGCCGCATATGCCTCCGGATTGGGAACTTTTGGGCTATGTGAAGGCCTTATAACGGAAAGGGGAAAGGCCCATCGGGTGGGGTCTGTGGTAGCGAAAATAAAGCTCGAACCGACGCCGCGTCCTTATACCGATCATCATGCGTATTGTCTCTTCTTCGCTACCGGAAAATGCATGGTGTGTGCCAAACGATGTCCGGTCGATGCGATTTCCGAAAAAGGGCATGATAAGAAAAAATGCATGGATCACGCCGTCGGAACATGCGGTAAATACGTTAAGGAAAGATGGGATTTTGACGGCTACGCATGCGGGTTGTGCCAAACCGCTGTGCCCTGCGAAAACGGCATCCCTAAAGCAATCCGGAGGATAGGCTAACCGGTTCCCCCTCCTTTTTAAAAAATCCATGGGCACTCTCCGCGAGAGCGCTCATACTGATGCAAATTATTTGTGGGACACGACACTTAGGGTTCGCGCAAAAATAACTTCGCAGAACCCTAAGTCCAGTGTCCTTCAGCATTTGCACCGTCGGATAAAGGAAGTTTTCCTTCATTAAAGGACTTGACCGCATCTCTGACGCTGCCACTGGCATCACTGGCCACCTTAATGTTTGCAGCCCCAAGCACCTTAAATGCATTCGGGCCGCAGAATCCCGTGAGCAAAACTTCAGCCCCTCTGTCGCTCACCATGCCGGCGGTCTGAATGCCCGCCCCTTTTAAAGCGTTTAGATTCTCACTGTTATCCATCACCTCAAATTCAAGGGTTTCCGAGTCAACGATAAGTATATATGGCGCCCGCCCAAAACGAGGGTCAACCTGCGCATCGAGGTCAGTCCCTTGGGAAGTAACAGCTATTTTCATAATTCCATCCTCTTTAGGCAAAAATCTTAAAAAACGAAATCCAAAATTGACATTCCGTATCTATTTTCAGCTATCAAGCGTATCAAGTTCGTCATTAATCATCTACCCGGTAACTTTCGATTGAGCCTCAGACCGCACCACCACCACCACCGCAAACCTGGTTGTCTGAAATGATCGACAGCTTTCCGGCTATCAGGTCTTCAACGACCGGCCGTATTTCAATCCGCAGTTCGTCGTGATAAACATCGATGCCGACCTGCCTGAAGCCCATGAGCGGGCGCATGCCGATACCGCCGACAATCAGGGCGTTGACCTTGTGCCCCGCCAGAAAATTTACAGGCACCATGCACCCTCCTTGAACATGGCCTTGGTTTGCTACGGTGGTTACATTCTTAACCTCTCCGTCTTCCACGTCTATGAGCGTAAACACATCACAGTGACCGAAATGGCCTGACCTCTGGCCTTCCAAACCACCGTCAGCGACTGACGGAACAGCTATTCTGCCATTTTCCATAATAATGCTTCTCCTTTATAAGAATTAAGATTTATTCATAATCATATGGGAACCGGAAATCACAACCTGTTCCAAAAATTTAAATTTCGCCTTTCGTCATAATAACTTGAGAATATTTTTCAGGTACTGCAACAGATCTTCCGCCTGCTGTTCGCCCGGATGCGGCGGCAATGGCTCAAGCAAACCGAGCCCTTCACTGGCTTCATGGAACGCTTCCGGCAACATCGGGCTGATAAGCGCGCAATTTGTCATCGGATTTACACTGACCAGCCTTTTGGCAAATTCAAACCCTGTCATGTCACCAAGCCGTTCATCCGCCACTACCAGGGTAATATCGATATCTTTAATAATATCAAGTGCATGACTACCTGTTTCAGCCCATGACAGGTCAACATCATCATGTTTTTCCAGGGCCAAAGCAAAGTCCGACAAAGCATCTCTATCAGGAGTCGCCAAAAGCAGTTTAATCATATTGTCCTCTTTGCAACAAACCGTATCCGGGGTATCTCTGAAACCTTTTTTAGGATAAGTCTTCTACCGTAAGGACGTTATATCCGTTTTAAGATCCGCCCGCTATTGCGGTTCAATATGACATCCGCGGTAAACATTATCATCCGATTTTTATGGACATATTTTAGAAAAACTAATCATGTCCCATTAGATTGTCAAGTTTTAATTAAG
>JAUXEW010000129.1 GCA_030620375.1 Desulfobacteraceae bacterium
AATCACAAAATTTTCCCCCATCTCTTAAAGTCGATAAACGAAGCAAATCGAAACTAAGCAGTGTCCATCCATAAACGGCATCTTTTGGCCCAGAGCTGCGTTTTCGCTTTTTTGAAATCCTCAAAATAGCACGCTATTCCTGCAGTTTCAAAATAGCTCAGGCCTTGCTCTGAACCAAAATCTACCATTTCTGGATGGGCACTAAGCAATTACTTATTGAAGCCTCCCCGAAGCAAGACATTAATGTAAAAATATTCAATATTCAATTTGGTTCCGGCTTGTCCGGGTTAGGGTTTAACAAAGCTTATTGGTAAGGTCTCCCTCAATAACCATGGCCTTTAACACGTCTCGATCACTGCCACATGGTATGATCCCTGATAAATCCGCCTCCATCACCACAACCCCGTCCTGGTTTTTATATTCCGCGTTTGCTATGGCATTACCCGCATGATCGATCTTAATGATGGTAAAAGTACAGGTAATGGTATCATTAAAATAGACCGGCCTTTTAAATCTAAAGCTCATACCGGAAGCCAGCCAGCCGATCTGACCCCCTATTTCGGTAATCAAGGACCCCACCAGCAGGCCGTGACAGATCCGCCCGTCAAAGCCCTTTGTTTTCACAAACCGTTCCTCAAAGTGAATGGGATTGTAATCTCTGGAAATATCGCTAAATGTAATCACATCCTCTTCCGTAAATCTTCGAGTGGCCGTAAATGAGTCGCCGGTCTTTAACCCTTCTATGGTTTTCATTCGGATCTCAGACATGAATTATCCTTTACTTGACCCATTATGATATCCATTGATCTGTCAGAGAAGTCCCCAGCCAAACCGGCAGGTCACCGGCAGCAAGACATCGGTTTAACTGATCACACACCAATAAATCCGTTGGAAACGCCATGGACTTCGGCAAATCATCCAGCGAGAAAAAACCAACCTTGTCAGCGTCGGAACCGGGTTTCAGAGCACCGCCGATCCGTTTTCCCCAAAACCAAATTCCTACGGTCTGGTGGTCCATATCGTGAAAATTAGAATGCGTAGCAAACACGGGACCGACGGAAATTATTAATCCGGTTTCCTCTCGGATTTCACGAATCGCTGCTTGCCGGACATCTTCATCCCATTCCAAATGCCCGCATGGAATGCACCACATGCCCTCATATGACCCCAGCCGCCGGACCAGAAGGATTTGATCGTCCCGAACCACGACGATGGCCACCCCGACTGTAGGATTTCGGTAATGTTTTACCTGGCATCGATTGCAAAACTGACGATTTATCCCGCCATCCATTATGGTTTCTAAAGAACTCCCGCAATAAGGGCAAAATTTAAATTCCATCGCGTAACCTTACTCCTCTATCCATATTGAAGCCTCCCCGCAGCAAGCTACGGGGAATGCGCTCTCTCCGCATTGCTTGTTCAAACCGAGCCGGTAAGGGAGCTTCCGCCTATCCGGAAACTTCTATTTTGACGGAAACAGCGATTTTATAAAGCACCGTTATGATCAATGCGCCTATGCTGTAAACGGCAATTGCGATAACCACCTCAGGGACTGAAGGAATATACTCATTCACATAATGTAAGGAGTTGGGGACAAACCCGCCGGATATCATTCCCATTCCCTTATCAATCCATGTCCCGACGAAAACCGCAGCACAAGCGACAGCCAGCACCCCTTCGTTTCTCCGCGTAATGGGATTAACCAAAAGGATGATCCCCACCACCATCAAGATCATCGATGCCCACATCCACGGCACATATGCGCCATGACCATGAAGCCCGACGAACAGGTATTTTATATGATCCATATGCTCCGGGATGTTGCTGTAAAACACCACAAACACCTCACAGAGAAAGAAAAATACATTGATACAAATGGCATATGCAACGATTTTGGCCAATGATTGAATCTGCTCTTTACCCGGATCAAAATGGGTGGCTTTCCGGATGAATAAGCATAGCAAAATGACCAGCGCCGGGCCGGCAGCAAAAGCCGAAGACAGAAATCGAGGCGCCAAAATCGCCGTCATCCAAAATCCCTTACCGGGCAACCCGCAGTACAGATAAGCCGTCACCGTATGAATGCTGATGGCCCATGGAATGGAAAGGTAAATCAAAGGCTTGACCCATTTCGGCGGCGGGGCGGCGTTTCGCTCCGCTTCAAGAACCGTCCACCCGATCACCACATTTAATAAAAAGTATCCGCTAAGCACAACCGTATCCCAAAATAGTACGGAATTCAGCGAAGGATGAAGAAACATGTTAAAAACCCGCATGGGTTGGCCTAAATCTACAAGGACAAACAGGATACACATGGCCACCGACCCAATGGCCAAAAATTCACCCAGGATAGTGACCTTCCCAAAGGCTTTATAATTGTGAAGATAATAGGGAAGTACCACCATAACGCCTCCGGCGGCAACACCCACCAGAAAGGTAAAATTGGCAATATAAAATCCCCAGGTTACATCCCGGCTCATGCCGGTAATTCCGAGTCCGAATTTAAGCTGCCACAGATAACAGGCGAAACCGATGCCGATGACGCCTAACAGCGCGACGATCCATCCCCAATACTTCTTGTCTCCTTTAAGCGCTAATTCGAGCATAACCACCTCACACTATGTAGTAAACTGACGGCCCGGTACCCAGACCCTGCTTACGTCTGATTGTGTAGTTTTTCTTTAAGACTTTTCGGACCTCTGAATTCGGATCTTCCAGGTCTCCAAAAATAAGTGCGCCGTTCGACGCTTCCACACAGGCCGGCATTTGGCCGACGGCCAGCCTTTCTGCGCAATAATTACATTTTTCCACAACCCCTTTCATCCGGGTAGGAAACTTTTTGTTGGTTTCCGCGATAAAAGGTCTCGGATCTCTGAAATTAAAACTTCTTGATCCATAAGGACAGGCGGCCATACAGAACCGGCAGCCGATGCACCGGTGAAAGTCCATTAATACAATTCCATCGTCTCGCTTAAACGTCGCATTGGTCGGACAAACCCGAACACACGGGGGGTCTTCACAATGATTGCAAAGAACCGGGAAAGGAACATTTTTGACCCTGTCATCGAGATATTTATTTTCTTTTGTTGGAAAAGCATGCTGATACGGCTCATCCCAGATCCATTTAATTTCATGGCGTTCGTTTTTTAACTCCGGAACGTTGTGAATCTTGTGGCAGGCTTCAATGAGCGGTTCTACATCTTTTGAGGTTTTTAGCTTCCGGGTGTCGATAACCAGTCCCCATTGTTTGGCCGTTAAGGCGTCGTGGTCCTTTTTCGTATCCGGCGTGCGCGTTTGTCCATGAACGTCAGCAAACACGCTTAATACCGGTTTCGCATTTAAGCCGATGGCCGAAATACCTGCAATTTTAAATAATTTTCTTCTGCTGAGTTCCATTACTCTTTCTCCTTCGGATTATCAATATGGCAATCCCAACAGTAAGGATCCACCGAAGCATAAGTATGGCATCTGTCACAAAATTCCGCTTTGTTTGAGTGACAATCCAAGCACGTATTGGAAAGACTCATATCAAATTCTTTCCCACTGCTGTTCACATAGATTCTTTTGCCGTACCGGACAACCGAATCTCTCCATACGTCCAGAAGCTGCATGTGTTCCGCGGTCATGTACTCCGTTTCCCGGACGCATTGTTTTGCAGCTTTTGCCGTGGTCGTCAATTCCGGTTCGGGGACAGGAGATGCTTTCCCCATGTTATACCACAGGGGAAACGTGATGATGACACCAAAAATGATTAACCCCGCGATGATCTTGTTTTTATCATTCATCCGCTTCATCCTCCATTCCCGGCAGCGGCTCACTGCGCAGGTCCGTGCTTCTTTCCTTTTCACCGGGCAGTATCAGGGCATTGGCCACCAATTCATGAATACCGGTTATATCTACTTCAGGGACCCAGTAAGACATGAGATCCGGAAATGCCGCCCGGTCAATGGCGCATATGCATGCCATCATATTCACACCGTATTTTTCATGGACATATTTCACGGCATTGGCTCTGGGAAACCCGCCGGCCATTCTCAATTCCATGTCTTCACCGGCGTTCAACCCGGCACCGCTTCCGCAACAGAAGGTTTGCTCCCGGATCGTATTGGGCGGCATTTCATAAAAATGCTCGCACACATTCCGGATGACATGCCTGGGCTCGTCGAGCAATCCCATTCCCCGGGCCGGGTTGCAGGAATCATGGAAAGTGACTTTCAAATGATCGTTTCGGCTGATATCAAGATCAAGCTTGTCATGTTGGATCAGATCGGATGTAAACTCGGCGATATGAACCACCTTAGTGGATTTGGCATTTTCAAATTTGGTACCGGTAATCGGAGAAACCGGCTCTTCCAAAAAATTGGCCGGACCGTTTAAGGTATCCATATACTGATGAATAACGCGCCACATATGGCCGCACTCACCGCCGAGAATCCATTTTACACCCAGTCGCTTGGCTTCTGCGTACATTTTAGCGTTCAACCGCTTCATGGTCTCATGGGAGGTAAAAAACCCGAAATTTCCGCCCTCGGATGCATAGGTGCTCCATGTGATGTCAATCCCGAATTTTTCTTTTAAATAGTGAAACAGCATCATATAGCCCATGCAGGTGTAGGTTCCCGGATCTGCAAACACGTCTCCGGATGGCGTGATAAACAGGATATCGGCGCCTTTTTTATTAATGCTCGGCGCCAGCCGAATTCCGGTGATATCTTCGATTTCATCCACAAAAAAGTCCATCATGTCCTTAAACGCATGGGGCTGAATGCCCAGATGGTTACCGGTCCGATAACAGTTGGCCACCGGTGTTGCAATCCAGTCAATATTGAGGCCGATCAAATTCAAAAGCTCGCGGCCCATGATGGTGATTTCCGCCGTATCAATGCCGTAAGGGCAAAAAACGGAACATCGCCGGCATTCCGTGCACTGAAAAAAATAGTACCACCATTCCTTCAGCACATCCAAGGTCATTTCCCTGGCCCCGGCGAATTTGCCGAGTACTTTTCCGGCAGTGGTAAAGTCATTCCGATATACGGATCGTAGCAACTCCGCTCGTAATACCGGCATATTTTTAGGATCACCGGTGCCGATAAAAAAATGGCATTTATCCGCACAGGCACCGCATCTCACACAGACATCCATAAAGATCTTGAAGCTTCTGAAACGTTCCAACCGTTCTCTAAAGCCTTCGGAAATAATTTCCTTCCAGTTTTCCGGCAGTTTCCAGTCATCATCCATAGGGCTCCATTCTCTTGGGTACGGAAGCCCCAGATACTTCACGCTCTTCGGGTTTGAGGCATAACAGTACATTCCCTTTCGGATTTTGACGGGTGTATCCATCCAGCCTTTGTCTTTGGGAGGCATATGATCCATCATTGATACTAGTCCATCTGGTTTCGGAAGGTCTTTCATCACTTACTCCTTTTCCACTGGTAGTCCAACCCCTACCATTTTTTCTCTGAATTCATCTTCATATTCTTCATAGGTATGTACCGGTACAGGATAATTCCAGGGGTTGATGTGTCTGACCGCACGATTGTTATTTGCCAGGTTCCTCGTGGGGCTTAAGAAAACCCCCCCCAAATGCATCAGCTTACTAAAAGGGAAGTAAGCAAAAAGGGTGCTGACAAAAAAGAGATGCACGTAGAATAATCCTCCCACGCCTTCCGGTATCGTTGGATGAAAGGTGGCCAATCCCAGGGTAAGTTCTTTGACCCCAACGACATCCACTTTTGTGAAATAACGCATCATAATACCGGTAATGGCGATCCCCATAATTAAAAATAGTGGGAAATAATCTGCCGCCAGTGAAATATATCTCACCTGGGGGATAAATATTCTCCTTAAAAACAGAAACGTTACGGCGGCGAGAAGGACGAGACCGCTGATATATATTCCAGGCAGACCGACCGTTAGAACCTCGCTCACAAATTCGATTCTAAAAAATCCGTCCACCACTTCGATCTGTTTAATTATAAACGGAACCGGTTCCAAGAAAAATCGAAGGTGTCTGACCAAGACCACAAGAAATGAATAATGAAACGCCAACGAAAAGAGCCATAGCCAGATTTCCAATTTATAGCTGAGTCTGGAATTTTTTAATTCCATTCTGCTGTTTCTGAATAAAGAACGGAACAACAACACTTCCAGGGCCATCCGCACCAGGACGTGTAACAGAGTTGAAGGATTGTCGATCTTGTTCTGTTTGATCCATGGTAATGATTCTTGCTGACCGCACGTTGTGGGAATACGGAAAGGAACCGTTGATCGGGCCCATCCCATAACTCGGTAAAAAAACCCGACAATGAATATGACAAGGGCCAGGTAAGGGATAATTACCCCAAAAAACACTTGAAGCCCCGCAGCTTCAACGCCCACATAGGCAAGAAGAAAGAGCACGACAACCACTATGAGGGAAAAGATGTAATTAACATTCATTTACCAACACCTCGCTCTTCGGCTCACGGCAATGTTCAAATCTAACGATAAATGCCTGAAGCCAAATTAAACATTATTGTAGTTTTAAAACATCCTCTTTGGCCCACTCTCTTCGTCGGGCTCAGATTCCGGCACAGAGTGAAACTTCACCGCATTCCCCACAGCCAGGCTACGGGGAATGGTTCGCTGCTGCGGTTCAGCTAATCCTCCTGAATCTCAACGATCAAACCGGCCCGTTCAAAAGCCCGGTAAACTTTGGTTTTTTCCTGGTTTGCCTTGAGTTCGAATATTTTCTCCCGGCATTCCATAAATAAATCAAAAGCAATTAACCCCAAGTCGTCAATCTTCCTTTCAAATGACGACAACTTGTCCCCGGTTTCACTGTTTTTAAGTTCTTTTTTTAAAATATCTCTGATTATTTTTTTTAGATCAAAGATAAATGCAGTTGCCTGGGAAGGGGAAAACATCGTCTGAACCGCTCTGATTCTGATGATCGGATCAAGGAAATCTTTAATGACCGTCTCATCATGCTTTTTGATAAGGCAATCCATCAGCGCGTTTAAACCGGAATAAATATTACTGCCAACTGGATTGGCAAAAAGATCTTTTTGATTTTTTAAAAAATGTGCCGTACCATCAGGATAGGATTCAATCACCGCATCGAACCATCTTTCTACGATATCGGATTTTTTTTCTTCTAAGAGATCTTCAATCATCATATTCTACGGAATTCACTCGCTGTTTTCAGTTCAAAAAGGAACCTATAATCATAAAGAAAAATCATGTCAAGAACAAAAAATTAAAACCGATAATGATGAAAAAATCTAAAGGAGAATAGAAGTGGTTGTATTGCCCGTTATCGGTGGCGTGCTGTGGATGGTGAATTATCGAATCCCTTTTGTCTGAGGTGCCGTTATGAGCCTTGTGTCGCCGGTAGCGGTTCAGCAAATGAAGATCACCGGCAAGCCCTTCGCCTTTGACCCCACCAATTAACGCTTGGTTTTTGAAATAAATTTGACACCGATGCCTTCCGATTCCGTTCTGACAATTTCCGCTGCCATTCGAATCTGGCTTTCGTTGTTTCGATCCGGAATATTCACCATAATCATTTGCCCGATTGTAAAAAATTCTTCCGTTTCAATGAACATCCCGGTAGTGCTGATGTCCTTGATGTTGCCGGTGTAAGTGTAATTTTTAAAATCAAAATAAACGGGCTTATTATAAGAACTCCGGTGATCTTGCCGGTTCATCGTAGAATCTTCGTCCAATACGGATTCTTCTAACTGATTTAACAACGCCAGCCGTTTCTCAGGAGGCATTTCGATAAGCAACTTGAGCAATTGAACGAGCGTATTTTCATCTTCCGGCCCCCGGTCAGAATTATTCATGTATTTCCCTTTGAGACCTTTGTAATGAATTCCACACCTACCCAATAGAAAAACGCCGGATACCCGGGTAATTTTTTGCACCACTTAACTTCGGCTATTCCTTTGTCTTGAATATGGGGTAAAAACTCATCCGGTTGTTCTTCTTCCATTATAATCTTGATTTTCGATCCCGGCCGCATGGCGTATCCCGTTTCAAAGCACAACCCACCGTCACTGTAAT
>JAUXEW010000244.1 GCA_030620375.1 Desulfobacteraceae bacterium
CAATCCACATGGGAAGCAACAGAAATTGTCTCAACTTCTCAGCGAAAGAATGTTAAGGGCACTGATAAAGTTTTTAGAAAACAAACCCTTGAATCCTTGACCCCTGGAATCCTTGGACCCTCTTCTCCAACTAAATTGGAGAAGAACCATAAATAACAGCGGTTACCCTATCGTTGCAACGTTAGGGTTTACCGGTATTGCTCCTGATACCATTTCTAAGTAAAAACGACAAGGCGACTAGGCCGGACAACACTACAAAAAACGGATATAGCATCATTCCGGTTCGCCCGGGGGATTGATGTTGTCATGAACCGGGGCATTAAAGTGGAACATGAAAGACGCTTCAAAACGATCAAATTATAGAAAAAGACGAAAAAAATTCAGAGAATGCCACTGTTGTAGAGCTGTTTTTCCGTTCTGCTGGCATTGCCGCTGCGGATTTAGTATCTGTCAAAATTGTATGCTGGAAAACCTGTGGGGAATGTCATGCAATGGCATTACCTGGGAATGCCCGGATTGCGGCGGACAGAATGGATTTGGGAATCAGTAAAATGTTTATGATACGCTCGAAATGATACCTTCAAATAATACGCTTGAAGTTGCTTTTTAAGTTTCGTGGAATTATACTGTTTATATGAGCAAGAAAAAGAAAAAAAATCTAATGAGCGCCGGGATGTTACCCGATGTACGCGTGATCCTCTTCACGGGTAAAGGAGGAGTCGGCAAAACTTCGGTCGCTGCAGCCACATCAGTTCTCAGTTCCCAGATGGGTCATGGTACGCTCATAATGAGTACGGATGCCGCACACAGCCTGTCTGATGCCTTCGATATGAATATCAGGCCCGAACCGACAGAGATCAATAAAAAGCTATGGGGCGTTGAGATAGATATAAACGAACAGGTCGGTCGCCACTGGGGAGCCATTCATGATTTTTTGACTCAGTTTCTAAAACATCGGGGCTTCGATTCGATCATTGCCGATGAGCTGGCCATAATGCCGGGGATGGAGGAGATCTTTTCTCTGCTTGCGGTCAGGCACTATGCTGAAGATGAGCGATTCAACACGATTATTATTGATTGTGCTCCAACCGCCGATACGGCAAGGCTTTTGGCCATTCCGGACATCGCCCAATGGTACATGGAAAAAGTATTCCATATCGAACGGAAAATTGTTAAAACCATTCGGCCATTTGCCAAGCGTATCATAGATACACCATTGCCTACGGAAAGGGTTTTTGATAGTGTTGAAATACTTTATCAATCAATATTGGGTGTTCGAGACCTCTTAGTAGACCGCACCCGAACTACAATCCGAATGGTAGTCAACCCGGAAAAAATGGTCATCAAAGAGGCGCAGAGAGCCTATACATTTCTTAGTCTTTTTGATTTTGGTATTGATGCTGTTGTGGTTAACCGCCTTTTACCTGAAAAAATAAAAGATCCTTTTTATGATAAATGGAAAGAAATTCAGGCAGAGCATATGGCCTTTATTCACGAATCCTTTATGCCGCTTCCAATTTTAACCGTCCATTTTTGGGACGAAGAAATCATTGGTTATGATCTTTTGTCAAAGATGGCTAAAGAAATTTATAATAAAAAAGATCCAACTAAAATATTACATAAAGAAAAACCGATCAATATATATCCGAGCGACGGTCATTACGTAATGGAAATGCCATTGCCATTCGCTCGACGCGAGGATATGGAAACCTGGATCAATGAAGATGAGCTGGTCATCAAGTTTAAAAATTTTAAACGCAATATAATCTTACCCAGGTCCCTGGCAAAACGGGAATTATATAAGGCTGAATTGAAAGATCGAACCCTAAAATTATTTTTTGAGGGAGAAACCAATGCCTAAGAAAAATATAGAAAGCGTTGAATGTCCAATCTGTGAGATGTTTTCACGTGCTAAAGGTTCGGGCGCAATTAAGCACCTGAAAAATGCCAAACGAGAAATGCTTCTGGCTATGAAATCGTTTATTGAGGCAGGACTTGAAAATTTGGATGCCGAAGAAAAACCGGTCAAAAAGGCTAAAAAAGTCAACGTCGGATAATTTACTGTTTCTTAAATGATTTATACGAAGATGGGCAAACTTAAAGATTTATTAGGGCCAATGCGCCTACCCTTCTTAATCTTAACGCCTGCTTGTGTTGTTTTAGGGCTTGGGACAGCTATCTGGTCTTCCAGCCGGATTAACATATTCCATTTCATTCTATTGCTTTTGGGAGCAATTTCCGCTCATATCAGTGTAAATACCTTTAATGAATATTTTGACTTAAAAAACGGTTTGGATTTTAAGACAACGCCAACTCCCTTTAGCGGCGGTAGCGGAACTTTACTTGAAAAACCTGAGCTCTCCCACAAAACATTGATCACTGCGTGTATGGCATTCGCTTTTACTGCCATAATCGGCTTATATTTTTTATATGCCAAAGGCCTTTCCCTTTTACCCCTGGGAATTTTGGGCTTACTTCTGGTATTTGCCTATACGCCCTGGTTGGCTTACAACCCTTTTTTGTGTTTAGTCGCGCCGGGTTTGGGATTCGGGCCTGTGATGGTGATGGGAACGCATTTTGTCTTAACAGGCGAATATTCTTTGACAGCCTTTATGGCGTCACTAATCCCTTTCTTTTTGGTCTGTAACTTGCTTCTTTTGAATCAGTTTCCGGATGTAAAAGCCGACCAAAGCGTCGGTAGAAAACATTTTCCCATTACCATCGGGAGACGAGCCAGTAGTCTGATCTATTCTCTATTTCTCGTCTCGGCGTATCTTACCATCGGACTTGGCGTATACTTTAAATATTTTCCAAAAGCCACCTTGTTGGGTTTAATTCCCGCTGTACTTGCAGTACCTGTTTGTATCGGGTCTTTTCGGTACGCCGAAAACATAAAAAAACTTATCCCTTTAATGGCAATGAACGTGATCATAACTATTGCGACACCGGTACTTTTCGCCATCGGATTGTTCATACAATAACCGTTAAAAGCCTCTAACCTCTTCCAGCGGAGCGCAAAAAGCTTCAAACCTTTATACCCTTCCTGAAAGAGGCCGCATCGTGCCGGAGCTTAAAGACCAAGGCATATTACAATACCGGGAATTGGTTATCCCCCCATGGCGACTCATATACAGAATAGCTGAGCGGAAAATATTTGCATTATCTGTAATAGATTCCCGGCAGAATGTTGAAGATGTCCTATTGAAAAGACTTATTAATCAAAAATGATAACTGCGAACATCTATATGGCCTTAACCACGATTCAGCCCCCAACCTTTATTCACAATTCAAGCTTTGATATCTTTCGCATCGATCAGGATCAAAATTGTAAGTCACTTTACCATTTCCTTATTATTTCAACGAATCTGATATATTTAAGTTTATAACTATATTATGGGTTTTTCCAAAGGCCATCACATCTCCGGGTTTGTGCTCACCGGCCAGGTAGTTGGAAAGAAATTTCGGTGCTTTAAGCATGTGCATAATATAAGAGATATGACCGGAATAACCGGTGTCGTCCAATGTCTGAAGCTCCCGGATGGTATTTTCAGCCATCTTCATGACCTTGCGACTTAACTTGGGTGGATTGTCCTGGTTGCATACGTGAACAGAATAGATCCTGCGGCAGGAAAAGGGACGGATTTCGTATATCATGCACGCCTTGTTTTTCATCAGGAAAGGGCAAACAGAGTGCTGTCCCTTTTCCCTCTTTTTTAAATCCCCGGCAAGCGCCTTATTCACTTTGACTTGTTGGGGCCGGAGCAGGCTGCGGATCTTTTCGAGGATCACCAGCCCTTCCAGAGTAGTGATATCGATGCTGCCTGCATCTGTGCAGCAATAGGCACAGCCTTTCCGGCAAGCAGCGTTTTCTTTATATGCGGCCGCCTCTGTTTCGAATCTTTTATATATATCTTTTATTTTATCAAGCTTTCTATACATACACATCATTTTACCAAGAGGTGCCAATAGTTTAACAGCAAAATAGGGTCTTCACCTCCCTTCGTAAGTCAGGTCAATTTCAATACCGGCGTTTGAATCCGTCGATAAATCACTTGGATGGACAGGCTTTTTCGCAGACCTTTTTGAAAAAAACCGAATATCATTGTTTTCACCTCTTGTATTTCATATTTTTAAAATATTATGCAGATTATCCAGAATTTCCGACGACTCTTTAAGTTCGCTTAACGGTGTTAGATGTTTAAAGATATATTCAATATCGAGTTGTCCTTTCTGCCGGACAATGATTCCTCGAACATCAATCCAGTCCTGCGCACGATCAGCGAATGCTTTAAGCACA
>JAUXEW010000088.1 GCA_030620375.1 Desulfobacteraceae bacterium
GAAACTTTGAGGCACTGGCGTGCCCCCCTTTTTTTCCCGCTATGCGGGTGATAGTTTACTTATATTTTAGATCGTTTTCAACAGGTTTATAACATTATTAGGGGTGGATTTAAGAAAGCTTAAAGGAGAAAAAATGTACGCTATCGTTACTACAGGCGGAAAACAATATAAGATGCGGGAGGGTGAGACCTTAAGGTTTGAAAAAATTAAGGGAGATGTGGGCTCACCGATAGAATTTGACAAGGTGTTGATGGTTTCAGATGGAAAAAACGTATCCATCGGGCAACCCATTTTAACGAGTGTTGCTGTCAACGGGCATATTGTCGAACAGGGTAAGACAAAAAAAGTAATTGTTTTCAAATATAAAAAGCGAAAGCGTTATAGGAGAAAGATAGGGCATCGACAGCAATATACCGCAGTGAAAATTGACAAGATTAAAATATAATAAAATCAGATATTTTCTCATCAGTGGGAGTTTGAATAATGGCACATAAAAAGGCAGGCGGAAGCTCGAAAAACGGTCGTGACAGTAATGCGCAACGACGGGGCGTAAAACGATTCGGAGGGCAAAATGTTAGGGCCGGAAGTATTCTGGTTAGACAGCTGGGAACAAAGATCCATCCCGGAAACAACGTCGGAATGGGCAGGGATTATACGTTGTTTGCCAAAATAGACGGCACTGTCTCTTATGAAAAAATGGGTCGTTCGCGAAAAAAAGTAAGCGTATATGAAGCGTGAAATTTATTGATGAAGCCATTATTGCCGTTCAGTCGGGGAATGGGGGAAGCGGTTGCGTTAGTTTCAGACGTGAAAAATTCATTCGCTATGGCGGACCGGACGGTGGTGACGGCGGCGATGGCGGGGATGTCATTCTTTTTTCCACATCGCGGAAACGCACCTTATATTCCTTCCGATTTAAAAGAGAGTTCAAAGCCAAAGACGGCGCTAGCGGCCAAGGTAAAAAAAAAACCGGGAAAAAGGGTGAGGACCTGGTTATAGAAGTGCCCCCCGGAACCCTGGTGACAAGTCTTGATGACGGCCGGATTATTAAAGATTTCACCGAGGCGGATGAAACATTTATTGTGGCAAACGGCGGCCGAGGTGGTCAAGGCAATACGCGATTTAAATCTTCAACCCATCGAGCCCCTCGTTTTGCTCAACCGGGAGAACCGGGTAAAACCTTATCGCTAAAGATCGAACTTAAACTCCTGTCCGATGTGGGCATCATTGGCCTCCCCAATGCGGGGAAATCAACACTTATCCGTGCGATATCGTCAGCAAACCCCAAAATCGGGGACTATCCATTTACAACCTTGACCCCTAATCTCGGCGTGGTTCAAACCGACAAGGGAGAACCGTTTGTGGTTTCCGATATTCCGGGGCTGATTGAAGGAGCGCATCAGGGCGCGGGTCTAGGGACACGGTTTTTAAAACATATCGAGCGAACCCGTATACTGGTCCATCTGATCGATGTTTCTCTTGTTAATGTTGATGATCCGTTGAAGGATTACCGGATGACAAACAAGGAACTTCTGCTGTATAACAAGAAGCTGATTGAGAAGCCACAGATCGTGGTGTTGAACAAGCTGGATCTTCCCGATGCCGATATTTCAGCCGAACAATTTCAATCGGCAATGCCAGATAAAATGGTGCTGCGTATTTCCGCATTGAGCGGTAAGGGAGTTAGCCGGTTAATATCTAAAATTGTTGAAGTGCTGGGCCGTGGCGATGAATAATGTCAGAAAAGATGCCTTTTCTAATGCCAAGCGTGTTGTTGTCAAAATCGGGAGCAATGTGCTTACACAAGATAATGGGTTAAATATACGGGCGGTGCAATCCATTAGCCGTCAGGTCTGTCGTTTAATTGACAGGGGGATAGAGGTCATCCTGGTCAGTTCCGGAGCGATGGCTTCAGGCGCTAAAAAAATCGGGCTTTCCAAACGGCCGGATCAAATTCCGCAACGACAGGCTGCGGCTGCCGTAGGTCAAGCCGGACTGATCTTGGAATATGAAAAGGCGTTTGCACGATACAAGAAAAAAGTTGCACAAATTCTTTTGACCAGCGAAGATCTTTCGAACCGGAAAAGATACCTTAACGCGCGAAATACCCTGTGTACATTGTTGTCATGGCATGTGGTGCCGGTTATCAATGAAAATGACACGGTTATGGTGGAAGAGATCAAGTTTGGAGACAATGATCATTTGTCCGCCATGATTACACTCCTTTTGAATGCTGATATTTTAGTAAGTCTTACCGATATCGATGGTTTGTTTAACAAAGATCCCCGGGTTCATTCGGATGCCGAGATGCTTCCGATGATATCCTCGATCAACAGGGATATTGAAAAAATCGCCGGCGATATTCCCGGTGCTTTAGGAACCGGCGGAATGCTTAGTAAAGTAAAGGCCGCTAAAAAGGTCACTACGGCCGGGGTCCCCATGGTGATTGCCAATGGTGAGAAAAAGAATATCCTTTTGGAGCTGTTTGCAGGAAAATCCAAGGGTACGTTTTTTAAGCCCAAAAAAGAGAGACTGGCCAGCCGAAAATGCTGGATAGGGTTTTCTCTTACACCAAAAGGCGTCATTATCATCGATGACGGTGCGGCCTCGGCTATTCTTCAACGCGGTAAAAGTTTACTGCCGAGCGGGATTGTTCGTGTTGAAGGAGAGTTTTCCGTTGGATCGCCCGTGGCACTTAAAGGGGATAACACCGAAATTTTGGGCATCGGCCTTGTCAATTATAGCTCCACTGATATTCATAAGATTATGGGACTAAAAACCGCCATTATCAAAGAACGGTTAGGATACAAACCGTATGATGAGGTTGTTCATAGAGATAATCTTACGATAACAGGCGAATGTGAACAAGCAATGCGAGCGCATTCCCCGTAGCTTGCTGTGGAGAGGCTTCAATTATGAAAAAAAGGGAAAAATCAAAACAACCCGCAATTTTCAGGGGGGAATTCATATGAATCTAGAATCAACCATCTTGGAAATGGCAAAGGCGGCCAGAGAAGCATCAACAATGATGGCCCGGTGTCCGACGAAGAAAAAAAATGAGGTTCTGCTTAATATTGCCGATACGTTAGAAAATCAAGCTGCCACCATCATGGAAGAAAACCGGAAGGACCTTGAGCGGGCAAATGAGACAGGGCTTTCCATGGCCATGATTGATCGACTGACGGTTAAAGATTCAACCTTGTTGTCCATGTCCGAGGGCCTCAGAGAGGTCGCGCAACTGGAAGATCCTGTCGGGGCCATGAGCAAGTCATGGATCAGGCCCAACGGGTTGGAGGTGTCCCGTATGCGGATACCTTTGGGAGTAATCGGCATCATATATGAATCCAGGCCGAATGTGACCATTGATGCTGCCGGTCTTTGCCTAAAAGCCGGGAATTCGGTTATGCTTCGGGGTGGATCGGAAGCCCTGTTTTCAAATCAGGCACTTGCCAAAATTATTGGTCAGTGTCTTTGTGAGGCGGAGCTGCCTGAAAAGGCCGTACAAGTGATTCCGATTCGTGATCGTGCGGCTGTAACCGAGCTGTTAAAACAAGAAGAATATATCGATTTGATTATTCCGCGAGGGGGTGAGGGACTGATCCGATTTGTGGTGGAAAATTCCAAGATACCCGTTTTGAAGCACTATAAAGGGGTGTGCCATGTTTATGTGGATGAAGGGGCGGATCCCGGCATGGCGGAAGAAATTTGTTTCAATGCAAAAGTTCAGCGTCCTGGTGTCTGTAATGCGATGGAAACGCTTTTGGTTCATCGATCCGTAGCCGAAACCTTTCTTCCGACAATGGCAAAGCGATATGCCTCGGCTAAAGTCGAAATTAGAGGTTGTGAACAGACGCGTAAAATTTTACCGGATGTATCCAGGGCCACGGAGGCGGATTGGTTTGAAGAATATTTGGATTTTATGCTTGCCGTTAAAGTGGTGGACAGCATGGATCAGGCTATTGGCCATATAGAACAATACGGCTCCAGCCATACAGAGGCTATTGTTACTTCAGATTATCAACGCGCCCGGCGGTTTGTTCGTGAAGTCGATTCATCCGTCGTACTTGTCAATGCGTCGACAAGGTTTAATGACGGTGGTGAACTCGGCCTGGGTGCCGAGATTGGTATCAGTACATCCAAGTTGCACGCCTTTGGACCTATGGGAGTTGAGGAGCTTACCACGACGAAATTTGTTGTGCTTGGTGACGGTCAGATAAGGGCATAGAGGGGTTTAATTGGAAAGAATAGGACTTTTTGGCGGCACGTTTAATCCGATTCATTTGGGTCATCTTCGGTCGGCTTTGGAGATAAAAGAAGGGTTTGATCTGGATAAAATGTTCTTTATTCCTGCCGCCCTTCCGCCCCATAAGCAGTCAGAAGGCGTGGAAAATGCAACAGACAGGCTTGAAATGATTCGCCTTGGCATTGCCCACAGTTCTGATCTTGGTGTTTCCGATATTGAGCTTAAACGATCCGGCCCTTCTTATACGATAGATACGATTCACCATTTTCGATCGATTTCATCTGATGATACCGAGCTTTTTTTTGTGGTCGGTTCTGACGCTTTTTTGGAACTCAACACATGGAAATCCTACAAGGAACTGCTACAGTTAATTCCTTTTATCGTGATGGTAAGGCCTGATTCAGAATGCAATGATATCAATATCAAGATAGAACACCTTAAAGATTTCCTTACATCGAAAGTATCAAGAGACTTTGCGTATATAGCGGCGGATACCTGTTATGCTCATCCCAATATGCCATCCGTCTACATCCAAAATGTTACGCCGCTGGGTATTTCTTCAACAAAAATCAGGGAATCGATTCATTCCGGCCGATCAATACAATTTTTAGTGCCTAAAGCAGTGGAAGAGTATATTAAAACCAAAGGGTTGTATAAATGACAAAAGACAGTGATCCCGGACTCGACCTGTATGTAAAATCCGTATTGGGAAGAAAGGCGTTTGATATTGTTATATTGGACGTTAGGGGTTTAACGACGGTTGCAGACGCTTTTATCATTTGCAGCGGGCGATCCAATCGGCAAGTAAAGGCGATCGCTGAGTACGTTCAAGTTGACCTGAAAAAGCAGGGTATAAAGCCACTCAGTGTTGAAGGTAAAACAGATGGTCACTGGATATTGATGGACTACGGACACGTTATTATTCATGTATTTTATCAGCCCACACGGGAATTTTTTGACCTTGAGAGTCTGTGGATCGATGCCAAGCGGATAGAAACCAAAAGCCTGGCAGTTAAGCAGGCCAACGGGGAAGAGAATATGACCGTATGGGCTATCGATGATTATTAAACCTGACCTGAGCGAGTTTTTGCTCGCGCTGCACCGATATGTTTCGGATCAAAATCTCGGCACGTTTTTTTTTAAAAAATTGTTCAACTTAGTTAGACATAATGGTTGATGCGCTGAAAGGAAGCGATTTTTAAATGCGGAAAATTAAACCCTGCTTGCTGATGATTCTGGATGGATGGGGAATTGGTTCCGAGGATGAAAAAAATGCCATTTATCGGGCCCATACTCCCAGCTTGGACAGGTTGAAAAATGATTATTCCCATACGCAATTGATCTGTTTTGGGGAAGCCGTGGGACTACCCGAAGGCATCATGGGCAATTCCGAAGTGGGCCATTTAAATATCGGCGCCGGGAGAGTGGTTTATCAAGCTTTGCTGAGGATCGATAAGTCCATTCACAATGGATCGTTTTTCAATAACCCCGCATTAAATTCCATTATGTCGAAGGTTAAAACACTCCCGTCAAGCCTTCACTTTATAGGTTTAATATCTGACGGTGGCGTTCACAGCCAGCTCTCCCATCTTTTTGCCTTGTTAAAGATGGCAAAAGAAAGAGGCCTTGAACAGGGATTTATCCATATCGTCTTGGATGGCCGGGATACGCCGCCGGACAGCGGCATAGAATATACACGGCAGCTAATGAAATATATCAAGGCCCTGGGCTTCGGAACCATTGCAACGGTATGCGGCCGATTTTATGCCATGGATCGTGATACGCGGTGGGAAAGGACTGAACGCGCTTATCAATTATACACTCAGGGCAAAGGTGTTTCGGAAAAAGATGCTGTAAACGCCATTGAAAATGCATATCAACGGGGTGAAACGGATGAGTTTGTTCAACCGATAGTGATTACGGATAAGCATCACCTTCCTTTGGGGGTGATTCGCGATCAAGACGGAATTATTTTTTTTAATTTCAGGGCTGACCGAGCCCGTCAAATCACCAGGGCATTTACAGATCATGGCTTTAATTTTTTTAAACGAAAACCGGATCTAAAACTTTGCGATTTCGTTTGTATGACCTTGTACGATGAGCGTCTTACTTTGCCCATAGCCTTTCCACCAGTCCATATTAATGACATATTGGGCGAGGTGATCAGTAAAAAGGGACTTCGGCAGCTTCGAATCGCCGAAACGGAGAAATATGCGCATGTGACTTATTTTTTTAACGGTGGTGAGGAAAACGCATTTCCCCTTGAAGATCGATGCATGGTGCCTTCACCCCGGGACGTGGTAACCTATGATCAAAAACCGGAGATGAGCGCTCTTGAGGTGACCGAAGAAGTGATCTCGCAATTAAATTCCAATCAGTATGATTTTATTGTATTAAATTTTGCCAATATGGATATGGTTGGACATACCGGTGTTATGGATGCTGCTGTCAAAGCCTGCGAAATCTTGGATGACTGCATTCAAAAAATCGTTGTCAATGTGCTGGCCAAAGAAGGGACGGTTTTGATCACGGCGGATCATGGAAATGCCGAAAAAATGATAGATGAAAACGGCCATCAATATACCGCCCATACCCTTAATCCGGTGCCGTTTATATTAGTGGATGACAAACGGAAGAACGCCAAGCTAAGGCCGGGGATTCTGGGAGACATTGCGCCGACGGTCCTTGAAATCCTTGGGATTGATCAGCCGGAGGCACAGACGGGAAGGTCTTTGATTGTTTCTGATGAGCATGGAGATTGAAAATGACGGGGCGTAAAAAGGGAGTCCAAACAATTATTGATTTTATTACAGGAAAGGAAATACCGCTAACCGGTGCCGAGGAAAATCGACAGGCGGTGGAACGATTACTAGTGGCGGAGAAAGGCTATTTAAAGCAAGATGTAATAGTGGATGAAAACCTCTCGTTCCACGTGACCGGAGAGGAATATCGGTCCCAGGTGGACTTGGTGGTTTGTATTGAAAACACACGATTTATGGTGATCAAATGTGCGGCCGGATCACTAGGATCAAGGGAAAGAGAGGCATTAGCGGCGGCAAGACTGCTCGATGTCGTGCAGATTCCGTATTCAGTGGTTTCGGACGGTAAAACCGCCATTGTGATGGATACGATTAGCGGGAGAAAAATCGGGGAAGGATTGGAGGCCATTTGGTCAAAAGAGGATGCAAGCGAAATTTTACCCGGCCTTGAACGAACTGTTTTTCCGGAAGAGCGGCTCGAACGGGAACGGTTAATATTTCGAACCTATGACAGCATGAATGTGAATGTTATCCGGAATATTTCTCAAGAATGAGCATCAATTCAGGGGGAGTATACCCCCTTCCATTTTTTATATGGCCATCAGGAGAGATTAAGTAATGGAAATCAAACAAATCGGCTTGGCCAAGATGGCCACCTTCTGCTATATGATTGGTGATGATTCTACTAAAACTTGTGCCCTGATTGATCCGGCGTTTGAAACCCAAAGAATTCTTTCCGAGGTTGGAACCGCAGGATACAAAGTTACGTATGTTATCAATACCCACGGACATTCGGATCATTCCGCCGGAAATGCAAGCATTATCTCCGCCACCGGGGCTAAGCTATTAATTCACCGTGCGGATGCCAAAAAACTGTCCGGATTTTCCAGCAGCGCTTTTTCTCGGTTGTTAGGCGGGAAAGGGTCCCCAAAGCCGGATATTTTGCTAAAAGACAAGGATGTCATTGAAATAGGGAAATCTTTCTTAACGGTGATTCACACACCGGGACATACAGAGGGTGGAATATGTCTATATTCGCCTGGACATATTTTCACGGGAGACACACTTTTTGTCGGGGCAGTGGGGAGGACAGATCTCCCTGGAGGCTCCATGAAACAGTTACTTCAATCCATTCATGAAAAAATTTTTTCTTTGCCCGGGAACACTCGGGTCTGGCCCGGACATGATTATGGCCCTTTTCCGTATTCAACTATAGATAATGAAAGAAGAACAAATCCTTTTACCGTATAATGCAATCGTCTTAAGGGCATAAGGAAAAGAAATTTATGAAAGACGACAGAGGATTATACTATTATCCGTTTCCCCATAATAAGCGGGTTCGAATGTATGTATGTATAGAGAATGGTGATATTTGTTTTAGGTTCTGGAATCACGATGATCCTGACTTATGGAAGGAACACGGATGGGTTCCCTATGATGCGATTTTAAAGGCAACAGAAATGTATCAGGGAGAAAATTTTGATCCGAAATCAGCTTACGATATCAACCTGGCAAAGGCCTTGATTAAAGAAGCCGGTTAATCGCCTCCAAAAAGATCCGGTCTTCGGTTCGGCAGGAAAAAATGCATTCGATTTTCTCTCACCGCACTGATTTCATCTCCCTTCAAATCCGTTATCATCAACCCTTCTTCGTCACATAGTTTTTTATCCAGAATTTTTCCGGTGGGACTGATCGCCACGGCAACCCCCGGAAAGTTTAGCCCCCTTCCATTATTTCCGGTTTGATTGCAGGCAATGACAAAAACACTGTTATCATATGCCCTTGCCGGGAGATGGCGGATCCATGAATCCCACTTGATTTTAGGGGTTCCCTTTGGTGAAGCATGGGGAATAAATATAATTTCGGCTCCTTGTAATGCCATACGGGTGGAAAGTTCGGGGAAATGAGCATCATAACAAAGCTGGATGCCGAATTTAACGCCTGTTGCTTCAAACAAGGGGATTTGATCTCCCGGTGAAAATATAGCTTTTTCAGTTGGGGCAATATGAAGTTTCCGGTATACGCCTAATATGTCGCCCGGACCAAAAACAATATGACTTGCAAAAATATTTCCCCGGTTATCCTTTTCAACCATGCCCGCCAGGATAACGATCTGGTTTTTTTTAGCCAATTTGAGCAGGTGGGCGGTTACTTTCCCCTGAACCGGCTCTGCCCATAAACGAATATCATTTTGAGTTGAATATCCGGTCACATTCAATTCAGGAAAGCAGACGATTTCAGCCCCTTTTTGTTTTGCTGCAGAGACCCATTTCTTTATCCCATGCAGATTTTCGTCGATTTTACCGACGGGCGCATGCGAGACTACGGAGGCGATACGGATATCTTTCATATTCCATGAGATCTTTGAAAAATGTTAAGCGTTGATTTCATAAAAAAGGAGGGGGCAGTCGTAATTTTTTTTAAACATACCCTTCACTCCCCTTAAAATAGGCTGCTTTACAGCAATTTTGGGGTGCGAAGCGTGACACTATAAATTAAAATGGGCGTTGATTTTAAATATCCTGGTCGCAGGAAGGTTGAGAATATTGGTTACACCGGTTTCTTCTGATATTTTCTTTA
>JAUXEW010000137.1 GCA_030620375.1 Desulfobacteraceae bacterium
CAAGGATTCCAGGATCCAAGGATTCAAGGGTGTGAAGTTAGACCGTATTTTTCTTCCTTTTGGAATGTTGCTGCTATTCTATATATCTCTAAACAGAGTTCGTATGACTTTTGCCAGACTTTCAAATCTTTGCAATTCTTTAGCATTGAGCGCTGATACGTCACTTCGTGTCACTTGAACCCTTGAATCCTTGACCCCTTGTACCCTCAGCATGATATTGGGGACGGATATTGGGGACGTCCGTGATAATTAAATATATTGACATGTGAAGAGAATTTCGTTAATGAATTGTGATGGCACGCAAATCAAGAATAGATGCGCCGGGTGCGCTTCATCACATTATTATTCGAGGTATTGAACGAAAGGCTATCTTTCGCGATCACAAAGACAGATATCATTTTCTTGATCGTCTTGGAAACATCCTCATAGAAACATCAACACCGTGCTATGGCTGGGCATTAATGCCCAACCATGTTCATTTGCTTTTAAGGACAGGACTGACGCCTATAGCGACGGTGATGCGACGCCTTTTAACCGGGTATGCGCAGCAGTTTAACCGGCGTTACAGACGTCATGGTCCATTATTTCAGAATCGTTACAAGTCGATTTTGTGTGAAGAAGATCCATATTTAAAGGAGTTGGTACGATATATCCATTTAAATCCTATTCGGGCGAAAATGGTCACTGATGTAAAGGAGCTAACGTCATATCCTTATACCGGCCATTCTGTTTTAAACGGAAAAGTTGCCTATAAGTGGCAGGACCGGGTTTATATTTTAAGGCTGTTTGATAAATCAGGAAAAAATGCCGTCAGATCCTATAACCGGTTTGTTGTCAAAGGGATTGATCAAGGGCGTCGTTCTGATCTAACCGGAGGCGGACTGATCCGTTCGGCCGGTGGCTGGTCTGCCGTCAAGGCGCTGAGGTATGATGGGATAAGGCTAAAGGGAGACGAGCGGATACTTGGCAGCAGCGATTTTGTAGAAACCGCATTAAAATCCGCCGGCGAAAGTTTGGTTAAGGAGGCGGCGTATAAGGCGCGAGGGCTTAATGTTGAAACGTTAATTAAACGCACGGCCGATTATTATGAAATTGAGATAGACGAGCTTAAGACGAACAGCAAGGCGGCAGGGATTGTAAAAGCCAGGGCCGTATTGTGTTATTTGTCTGTCAGAAGGCTAAACATAAGCTGTGTTGAGTTGGGGCGGGAGCTGAATGTAACGCCGACTGCCGTCAGCAAGGCTGTAGGCCGTGGGAAGGTGATTGTAAATCAATCTAAACTCGAGCCGATTCTGATGAAAGGTTAATGTATCATGGACGTTCCCTGTAGGCCCCTATATGGTTCATCACAATAAAGCGGTCTCGAATTATTGCGGAGGATACTGAATTGTATATCACCACGAAGCGCACGAAGCTTCGTGGTGATTGCAACGAAATTTATTTTTCTAAATTGGTGACGTTGAAGAATTGATCGAGATATGTTGTGACATCTTTTACCATTGATCCTCTAAACACTTTTTTAACGCCCATATTTAATATCTTTTCAACATCCTGAGGGGGGAAAATGCCGCCGATGATGACGGGTATTTCTGGTGCATTATGTTTTTTGAGCTGATCCATCAATTCCGGTGTCAATATCATATGCTCACCGGATAAAAAACTGATCCCGATCAAATCGACATCTTCCTGTATTGCCGTTTTAACCACCCCTTCCGGCGTATTATACATCCCCAGATAGATAACCTCGTAGCCTTCCTGCTTGAGAAGAGCCGCCAGGGCTTTGGCGCCGCGGTCGTGTCCGTCCAAACCGACCTTGGCAATCAATATTCGTCTTCTTTTTTCACCGGTCATAGCAGGTCCTGTTTCTCAAACAATTAAGGTTCTTCTCCAACTGATTTGGAGAAGAACCACAATTAATAACGAATCCGTTCAGGTAGTATGTCACTTAAATAATCATGGCCGCTGACACGGGTTGCCGCTATAATACCGGCATGAGTCGCTGCATCATTGGCCGCCATGGTGCACTCCGAACTGTCTGATGCATGATATAATCCTGTAATATAGGGGTCTTTTGCCCTGGGTTTGGAGTCTCCCACCTGAAACGGCGCCTGGGCTACCGGAACCAGACTATCCGATACCGTACACATTGCCCATTCAAGGTTTTCCTTGAATCCTGTATAGTGATCTTCCATATATTGATTCATTCGTTCCCATGCCACTTGTACCAGTTTTGGATTGTGACTTTCTTCATCCCTCATTGAAATATACGCATCCAGCAACTGTTTCCCCTGAGGCGCACGGGCCGGGCACATGCCGGAACTATTCCAAAATCCCATTCTGACGTCGCTGTCGAAACCATCTTCAACACCTGCAATTTTAGGAACAAAGGTCAAATGTTCATTCACAACCGGTTTGCTTAATCCCCAGTAAACGGCGCAAATTCCGGCCCGCCAGAAGCTGTTTACCTTGTCCACAAAGCTTTTTGGGTAATGGCGTTCGGGTATGTACGTAAACATTTCATTAACCATCCCTGAATTAATGACGATGGGACATTCAATGATTTCGTCGTTTCCGTTAATATTAACGGAAACCCCTTTGACTTTCCCGCCTTCAACAAGCACTTCCTTAACGGTTGCATTGAGGATGATTTCCCCGCCGTTTTCTCCTATGACGTCACAATATTTTTGAGGAATCTGCACAAAGCCCGGGGGGCCGAGAGTAGAGCATCCGCTGTATGAGAACCGGTATCCGGACCGGGCGACAGCCCGGTTCATCAAAATATTGTCACCGGCGGAAATGTTATCAGGAGAATTAATGGTAGTATTCATCGTAGCATTGACAAAATGGAACTCAAGCGTATCCGGATTCTTCGTCCGCTGCAACATCCAATCCTTCAGGCTGATATTGTCATATGAGTGGGCGGTTTCCGGAGACATCCGAACCATTTCACTGTTGATTTTACCGGTTTCCCGACGCGCTTCTTCATCCATCCAGGGGAAGTTGCCGCCTCTTTCAGAACCTTTCTCAAATCGGTAAAGGATGCCGTCGTGGAACCAACCGGCACTTGTGGCCGGGTACAGATCCAGAGGCTTTCCCAGATAGGTCAGGCATGTGTTGGTTCTGCCTCTGTCCGTGATCATCAGTACGTGGATGCCGACTTCAAAGGACCAGCCCTTCAGGTACCCCCGGGTAAACAGTTCCTCGGGTTCGGGTATCGATTTTGTGATCCGGGTGTATGCTGCCTTACCCATGGTCTTTCGATAGCTTTTTTCATCCATATCACTCATATTAAATGAAAGGTCTCGCCCACCGATATGATCCGCTCTTTCCAGTACCAATACTTTCATCCCTTCTTTCTTGGATAAAATAGCCCCGGCAGTCGGCCCTCCAACACCCGCACCGATAACGATCACATCATATTTTTCATTTTTCATTATCCCGTCCTTCCGCTGTCGGTTAAATTTAAAAGGCACTATTAAAAAAACGGATGTGTAAGCACATCAAGGGGATCATACGTTTCTCCCATGGCTATCCGTACGGTACCCAGTATTTCTCCCAATGTGGCGTATTGTTTTGTTGCGGTTATCATAAAGGCGATCAAATTGTTTTTTTCATCTTCTTCTGCCGTTGCTTTAAGCGTTTTCAATACGGCTTTCACCTTCTTTTCATCACGCTGCTCTTTTAATTTTTTAACCTTATCCACCTGGACTTTTTGCGACGCCATTGACGCGCCGTGGAATTCTTCGTATTTTTCAACTTCTTCATCGGTTCGATATCGGTTCAATCCGACAATAATACGGTCTCCCTTTTCTACCTCTTTTTGATAGTCCAACGAGGCCCTGTCGATCTCTGCATCCAACCACCCGGATTCCAGTACTTTTTTCATTCCGCCTTTTGAATCAATTTCATCCATAATGGCGTAAACTTCTTTTTCAATCTGATCGGTTAACGATTCAATGTAATAGCTTCCCCCCAAGGGGTCGCCCACGCGGGCAACACCGGTTTCATGTGCCAGTATTTGCTGGGTCCGAATGGCCAGTCGAACGGATTCCTCTGTGGGAAGCGCGATGGGTTCATCATACGAGCAACAATGGAGAGATTGTACACCTGCCAGCACTGCGGCCATGGCTTCATAAGCAACACGAATAATATTGTTTTTCGGTTGAAACGGTACCAGGGAGCATCCGGCGGTGTGAACACCGAATTTAAATTTTTGTGATTTTGGATCCTTCGCCCCGAACCGGTCTTTCATTAATTTTGCCCATATTCGCCGGGCAGCCCTTAGTTTTGCAATTTCTTCAAAAAAGTCCATATGAACGGAACAGTAAAATGCAAACCGGTTTGCAAATTGATCAATGTCCAGTCCTCTGTCCAATACGCCCTGAATGTAAACCATTGCCATGGCGAACCCGAACGCAACTTCCTGGGGCGCACTCAATCCCTGTTCCCTGAGATCATACATATTGACATTGATGGGATACCAGTAGGGCATGTTCAGCGTACAATATTCTATCACATCAACGGCGGTTTTAAGGGCCAGGTTTATGGGGGACGAGATGGCAAATCCCGCATAACGACAGTGTATGGGGTCATTCTGGGTGGTCCCTTTTAAGTCGGACGGTTTTATCCCGCTATTTTCAGCCAATGCAATGTATTGTGAAAGGGCCACGGGCGTTTGAGTGGAAGAAGCGATCAGAGACATGCTGATCTGATCCATGGCGATGCCGTTCATCATCATTTCCATATCTTGCAGGGTGCACATGGGCACCCCCTGGACGCCTACTTCGCCTTTGGAACGGGGATGATCCGAATCGATTCCCATAATGCTAGGATTGTCGGGGATAACGTTCAGCCCACCGGCACCTTCACGGATTAAATAAATCAACCGCTCATTGGTCTCCTCCGATGTCCCGAACCCTGATACTTCGCGTGTGGTCCACAACCGACCCCTGAACATATCCTGATGAATTCCGCGGGTGTAAGGATAGCTTCCCGGATCAGAAACGCTTTTTTGATAATCGAAATTCGCCAGATCATCGGGGTTGTAATAGTCTTTTACCGGCAGTCCCGAATGTGTTGTTCCAACACTAGATTTTTCGTAATATCCATCCAGGTTGGTTTTCTGTTTCTTTTTATTCATGATTATTATCCTTACCGGTTTGATTGTCCTGCAACATCTGAATCATCCAACTGTTTTAATAAATTTTACTAAGATGTCTGGCAATTTGCATCCGCTGAATCTGATTGGTTCCCTCGATGATCTGTGTCGCCTTTGCATCTCTCATCATTTTTTCAACCGGATAGTCCGCCATGTATCCGTATCCTCCCAGCACCTGGACGGCATCGGTGGTCACCTTCATGGCAATATCGGAAGCGGCACATTTGGCAATGGAGGCGTAATAATGGAGATTTTTATCCCCCTGATCGACTTTTGCTGCAATTTCATAAACAAGGGATCTGGCCATTTCCACCTGTATGGCCATATCCGCCAGCATAAACGAAACCCCTTGAAAGCTTATGATGGATTTTCCGAATTGTTCTCTTTTTTTGGCGTAGGATACGGCAACTTCCATTGCCCCCTGGGCGATTCCCAAAGCCATGGCCGCTATCATTACCCGGGTCTCTGTAAGAGATTGATGAACCAGTTGCCATCCCTTGCCGATTTGACCCAAAAGGTTTTCTTTCGGCACCCTGACGTTGTCAAAGGTTAATTCGCAGGTGGGTGAAGCCCGAAATCCCATTTTTTTTTCGGGTTTCCCAATTTTAAAACCCGTGGTATCTTTTTCCACCAGAAATGCCGTAATACCGTCTCTTCTGAGTTCCGGATCAACCGTTGTAAAAACAACATACAGATCCGTCAAACCGCTGTTTGATATGAAGCATTTACTTCCGTTAATAATATAATGGTCACCATCAGGCGAGGCCAGTGTCTGTAAAGAAAAGGCGTCCGACCCTGCATTCGGTTCGGTAAGGGCGAATCCGACCAGGTAATCCCCCTTTCCGATTTTGGGCAAATAGGTATGCCGCTGCGCTTTGCCGGCACCTTTCATGAAACTGCATAAGCCTGCTTGGTGATGGGCGACGGTATTGGCACAGGTCCCGTCAACCCTTGCCAGTTCTTCAACCACAATACAGCTTGACGTGAAATCCATTCCACCGCCGTCGTATTCTTCCGGGATCCGCAAGGCAAACAGACCGCTCTCAATAAAAATGTTGTGTAATTCAGGAGGGTATTCTTTGGTTTTATCCGCCTCTGCCGCCAGTTCGGCAATTTTATCGCGACACAGTTCGCGGAGCATCTTTTGAATCATTTCATGCGTTTTGGAAAAGGTTGCCATTTTAATATCCCAACTCCCTTTCTGAGGGTTATCGTAAGTCAGGCCGGGTTTTTATAAAACAAATATAAAATGTGCAGGCGCGAAGCAACATCATTCTATTCTGACTCCTGACTTCTGGCTCCTGAATTCTGTGTTTCAACGCCTGCTGCCGCTCCACGCCCCGAACTTATTGAGAAGTTACCAATTAAGCAGGTGTGATCCCAGAGGGCCCAAGGCTTCAATAGACCCTATCCCGCCATGGTAAGCCCGCCACTAACGCTCAACACCTGCCCGGTAATATAGTCCGACAACCCGGAGGCGAAAAAGAATACGGCATTGCCAAGATCTTCCGGTTGGCCGATTCGCCGAAACGGAATAGCCCTTTTAAGCGCTTCTCTTAGTTTTTCCGTCGTCCCTTCAACAAATCCCGGGGTGTCTGTGGGACCGGGGCAAACACAGTTCACGTTAATCCGGTAACGTGCAACTTCCCTGGCCAACGACTTAGTCAAAGCGATGACGCCCCCCTTGGCACCCGCATAAACCGTTTCTCCCGAGCTTCCCACCCGACCGGCATCACTGGCGATATTGACGATTTTTCCGGACTGTTTTTCAATCATGTGCGGCAACACGGCATGACAGCAGTTAACGGGTCCTTTGTAATTGAAATCAATAACCCAGTCCCGAAATTCTTCCGTTGTCTCCCAAAACGGCTGGGCTCTGTCCCCGCCGGCATTATTTACCAAAATGTCAATTCCCCCCAGCCGTTCGATTGTTTCTTTAACCATTTTTTCAGTGGAAAATGCCGTTGTCACATCCACATTCACATTGATACAGTTTGCGTTATATTTTTTAGAAATTTCCTCACTTACGGCTTTTGCCGATTTATCATTAATGTCGGCAACGACCACGTCCGCACCGTATTGGGCCAGTTTCATGGCAATCCCTTTACCAATACCGCTGGCGGCCCCTGTGACAATTGCTTTTTTGCCTTTAATATCCATAATGTAAACCTCGTATGGTTTGTTTAATTATGTTTCATTGGAAAACAATGTGCCTTTATGACGATCATATGTCATACGTATCAAACATCATTACTTTAGAAACTGTCTCCAATCGGCTTTTCGTTTTTCCATAAATGAAGCCCTGCCTTCAACGGCTTCATCACCGGCATAATACTGCCATAGTCCTTCTCCGGCCAGCCGCTGCATACCGTAAATCCAATCCGTTGGCGCATTGAGGGCGATTTTTAAGAAACCCAAGGCCGTAGGACTCTTGTCTAGAATCTCCTGACACCAGTCATTGGTTTCTTCCATCAGCTTGTCCTGGGGCACGACTTTATTTACCAGGCCCATTTCCAGTGCTTCTTTAGCCGTATATTTTCTACAGAGAAACCACATCTCCCTTGCCTTTTTTTCGCCGATAACACGTGCCAAATAAGCCGCACCA
>JAUXEW010000167.1 GCA_030620375.1 Desulfobacteraceae bacterium
ACAAAAAAATAACCTTTTGAATGAAACCTGTTTTCGATAAAATCCAGCAACTTTCAAAGCCCTTTCTTGACACCCGCCACAACGATGTTCACACTGCTATTTCCACCTTGCTTGCATTTCAGCTGCTGGAACAAGAAGGCGGTGATGAAAATATTGTGATTCCAGCAATTATCCTACACGATACCGGTTGGAAGCGGGTACCGTCCAAGCTTCATCTTAAAGCTTTTGGCCCTAAGGCCACCGAGTCGAAGTTAAACCGACTCCATGAAACCGAAGGGGTAAAAATTGCACAAGAAATATTGCAAAAATTAAAATATGATGCCCTCAAAACGGAGAAAATACTAGAGATCATCGACGGTCATGATTCCCGTACAAAGCCGATTTCATTAAATGACATGATTGTCAAAGACGCGGACAAACTCTGGCGCTACTCTAACTCCGGTTTTTTCATTGATATTGAACGATTTGGTGAGTCACATGAGGAAGGGTTGGAGAGGCTGCGATGCAATTTATCCGAATGGTTTTTTACGGTGACTGCAAAAGAGGTGGCCGCTGAAAAACTGAGCAGGCGCGAAAAGGAAAAAGCTGTTGAAGTCGGAGTTGCTCGATAATCTCTGCACTTGTATTTTGGTTGTGATTTTGTATATCATGTACCTGACACTTAGGGCTCCTTGATTTTTTTTAAGATAGCCATAACATATATGAATTATGGCGTATTTTCACATAATGGCAAGAAATGTCAGGTTTTGATTCCGTAAAATTTGGGGCTGATTCCACGTTATATCACAGGCTTCTTCTGAACTGATATAATCTCAATAAATCACAGTTTGATGCTAAAATGGGGTGCTGGCAAGAAATCAAAAGCCGGAAATCCATCAATTTGGGTCTATTTTTAGTGCATATCACAATTTTAATCGAAACTCAGATCTCAATAAAGCCCGATTTTGTTATCGGATGATTATAGTTTCCGTTTAATGGAAGCTTCAATATGTTGGGCTGCAGCTGAAGCCGGTACACCATTAGCCATTTTCGCTTGATACGCCCTGAAAAAGCAATATCTTATCTTTCTTTACGTCCCACAAACCCAGCTGTTGAACAATGCTTCCATAAGCGGATTAGGGGATATAAATGCATTTGATATGAACACCAAGGAGGCTTCAATTTCTATTAAGGGTTCCGGTGATTGCAAAGTAAATGTATTCGATACGTTGACCTCCGAAATTGCCGGGAGTGGAGATGTATATTGTGGCGACAATCCTCGCATCAGCAGTACAATAAAAGGTTCAGGATCTTTGAAAGGTCAAAATTGAACGCGGCGACGGCATGAAGGAGTCAGGATATCTTTGAAAAGGAGGAAAAAATGAAGCGAATTTTTCATTCAACCTTATTTGTTGTCCTTTTCGGCCTATTATTAAACAGTTGCGCAACTGCACCCAGCCACCCCACCCTGAAGGAGGCGCAGCTGCCGGAACTAATCCCCCTGCGCCATTTGGTGGCCAACAGAGAGACGAAATTCGGTTACCAAATTTCGCCGGATGGCCGGAAGCTTGGTTGGATTGCAGTCAAAAAGACTCGTTTGACAATCCATCTCAAAAAAATCGGCGAAGACGATGTGACCACTATCATCCCGGCTGCCCCGGGCAATGTTTATGGCTTCGTGTGGACACCCGACAGTCGCCGGTTATTATATTGGCAGGATCAAGCCGGCAATGAGAACTATCATATTTATCTCACGGATATAAACTCTCCTGCTCAAAAATCAATTGACCTCACTCCGTTTGAAAATACCCGCGCCGGTATCCATCGAATTATCCGAACTGATCCGGAACATGTTTTGATCACCCATAACCAGCGGGATAAGGCTGTTTTTGATCTTTACCGGTTAAATCTGAATACCCGCGAACAAACACTGGTCGCAGTCAATTCCGGAGATGTTCTTACCTGGATAACCGATGATGAAGGCCATCTGCGGGCGCGGATTCGAAAAGATAAAGATGAAACGCGAAGCCTCGAAGTACGTTATCATCCCGATAATACCTGGAAACCACTCATTAAATGGGGGTTAGAAGAATCAACCTGGTTTTTGAGCTTTACCGCCGATAATAGACATATGTGGATGCTTTCGAACCGGGGACGTGATCGCCTCAGCCTGGTTCAAATGGATCTTGAAACCGGGAACGAAAAGTTGATTTACGAAGACCCACAGGTTGATTTAAGCTATATCCTCATCAGTTATCTTACCAAGAAACCGTTGTTGGCGGCTTCTTTCCCTAATTATCAGAAACTGCATTTTTTTGATTCGGAGGTCGAGAACGATGCCAACCGTTTGCTGGAAAAAAAGCCGATGGGGCTGAGGGTTGGGAGTGCAGATTACAATGAACGTCTGCTTACGGTCTCGGCGTATACCGACAAGGGATCCGAATATTATCTATTTAACCGGGATACCCGTGAAAGAGTTTTGCTTCACCGCAATCCGATATCGAAATATAACGATTACTTATCGACCGTAAAGCCGGTATCCTTCCCAAGCCGTGACGGACTGACCCTGCATGGTTATCTCACCCTCCCCAAAACCACAACAGGCGGGCGTCTTCCCATGGTGCTTTTTGTTCATGGCGGCCCCTGGGCTAGGGATTATTGGGGCTATCGTTCGACCGTGCAACTTCTGGCTAACCGGGGTTATGCGGTTCTGCAGGTCAATTATCGGGGCTCCACGGGTTACGGCCGCGCATTCAAAGAAGCGGCTGTGGGCGAGTTTGCAGGCAAAATGCATACCGACTTGATCGACGGCGTCCAATGGGCTATCAATGAAGGTATTGCCGATCCGGAAAAAATTGCAATTTACGGCCACAGCTATGGCGGCTATGCGACCCTCGTGGGGCTTACGTTTACGCCCAATACATTTGCCTGTGGGGTGGATGTATATGGAATCTCCAATCTGGTTTCATTTACAGAATCAGTGCCCCAATATTGGAAAAACTGGATGCCCTTTTGGTACAAGTATGTCGGCAATCCTAACAAACCAGAGGAAAGGCCCCAGATGGAGGCCCGATCGCCGTTGTTTCTTGTGGATCAAATCACGCGTCCTCTTTTAATCGTGCAGGGTGCCAATGACGCACGCGTGAAACAACGGGAATCCGACCAGATCGTGGCTGCCTTGCGCCAAACCGGCAAAGAGGTTGAATATATTCTTTTCCCGGACGAAGGGCATTCCATTCGCAAGTGGCAAAACCGGATGGTTTTTTATCGCAAGCTGGAGGATTTTCTGGCCGAGCATTTAGGCGGCCGAAGTGCCGGTTTTGATTTATACGAGCTGGGTATACAAAAGCAACAATGATAGACCGAGACCACAATTGCTCCGCGATGAACCGGGCGCCTTGTGGTCTCTCTTTTAAAAAATTACCAGTTCAAAAAGGGGCTGATTTTATCAAAAAAATTCTATTTGTTCCGTTTCCCAAAGGAGTTTCAGACGACAGCCCTTTCGGCGGGCACGATGGCCCACTCTACGATTACGTCTGCATCTGGCATCAAACAGCATAGGCTTATCCCTTTTTCTACTTTATCCGTTTTATCCGTCTTTTATTATATTTCGCCTTGTGCCAAAGGGTCCCGGATGGCATAAAAAAGTCAAGATACTTAAAGCTTAATGAAGGCTCCCGGCCGCAAGTTGCGGGAAATTAACCCCCCATAAAATTCGCAAGCCTCAGTTATTTGCGTAATTTGTGAAAACTGCGGATTAAAAGGAGGTATGATGGTCGATCAATCGAGAATTGAAGATAATCCGTGGTTCAAAATTGATCGCTTTCTCAGGCAAAAGCTGGGATTATTACAAATTGGCGCCAATCTCGCCGGCGCGTGCATTGTAACGGCCTACTTCGTATTTTTAGACCAGATTCGGCCCATTGAGAAAGTCAATAACACGGTTACCGTTGTGCTGATCATGTTTGTCGGGTTGGTGATTATTGCCATCGTCTTTCTACACAGGTAGACAAAGGATCTGGATCGATTTGTTTTATGATGGACCGCAGACTATTGGCCAAGCTAAGCCAATGCGCCTGGAAAGTGTTGAACCTATATTTGACTCAAGCCGTACCCTATGACGATGCCAAAGCCGGTGCTGCGGTCGCCGTGCAGTCTTTTGGTGATTTTCAAAATTTTAATTCCCACCTGCATGAAATCTGCACAGATGGTTGCTTTTATGGCAACGGTTCGTTCAAGGTTTGCCCGACACCTAATCCAAAAGATTTAGAGGATTTGTTCCGCTATGAAGTCTTCAAAATGCTCAAAGCCGAAGGCAAAATCAATGACGTTGTGATCGAGAACATGATGAATTGGCGCCACAGCGGCTTTAAGAGCCAACTTGTGCATCTGCTATATATATGTAATTATATTAGCAAGTTAAACGTTGTGATACTTAAACGCTATCTGAAAGCGGACAATCATCTTAAGCCGGCATGATTATCATATATCACCGACCGTCCAATACCTTCAATTTTAATCACATTCAGTGC
The DNA here is from genome assembly GCA_030620375.1 of Desulfobacteraceae bacterium. GTDB lineage: Bacteria > Desulfobacterota > Desulfobacteria > Desulfobacterales > UBA5616 > JAUXEW01. Next base: position 4,512 of record JAUXEW010000167.1, read on the forward strand.
AAATTATCTGGTCATAGAAATACCCTTCTTGATCCAAAATTTTAGATATCCTACCTTAAATTGCCATTTCGCTTTCAGGCAATAAAATGAACAGTCAATTACCTCAAATCATCTTTGACACCTCGAATGAAAGTTTTTTCCACCCTTCCGACCCAACCTTGGTTGCTTATAATGAATTCCGGTGTCAGTTTGGCCGGGATGATCTGATCATCATTGCCATCGAAACCGAGAATGTTTTTGATCAAAGATTTCTTAAGAAATTAAAGATCAGAAACTGTTCATACGGCTGATCGTCTTAACCATCGGCCTCTGCCTGTTTCTCATGTTTCGCCGGTAACCGCTGTGGCCCTTCCTATGATCGTTGTGGGCTGTACCCTTGTTGGTTTCAACCCTGGGCCTTCATGGCCATTTTCAAAGTCCCCCTCAAGATGCCCACTGCTGTTTTGCCTTCGTTCATAATGGCCGTCGGTGTGGCGGACTCGATTCATATCCTGACCATTTTTTACCGACAGCTGGCCGAGCCCGGAAAAAAGATCGAATCAATCGCCTATGCCATGGGTCATTCAGCCCTGGCTATTGTCTTGACCACCCTGACCACCGCCGCAGGTCTGGCTTCATTTAGTACATCGGAAGTAGCCCCGATTGCCGAGTTAGGCATCTTTGCCGGCACGGGTGTCGTTCTGGCCTTGCTTTTTACCCTGGTTCTGCTCCCGGCGCTTCTGGCTGTGGTACCGGCCAAAGCCAGACAGCGGGACCCCAGGACCCGGCGTGCATCCTATATGGATGGGCTCCTGATTGGGATTGGCAATTTTTCCACCCGTTACCCTAAAGGCATAACCGCGGTCTGCTCGATTATGATGATCCTCTCTTTGATCGGGGCTTTCCAGCTTACCTTCACGCACCATATCTTAAAATGGCTCCCTGAAACAGCGGATGTCCGTATCGCCACTGAAAAAATCGACAGCACACTCAAAGGCAGCGTGGTGATGGAGGTAATCGTTGATACCGGGCGGGAGAATGGGTTGTTTGACATCGATATCCTCAACAGCCTGGAGCGCCTGGCCCGGGAAGTCGAAAAAATAAAACAGGGGGATCTCTTCGTGGGCAAAGCAACCTCAGTGGCAGACATCCTCAAAGAGATTCATCGCGCCCTTAACGAGAACCGCCCGGAATATTATGTGATACCCCAGGACCCCGCACTCATTCCCCAGGAGTTCCTCCTTTTTGAGAACAGCGGTTCCGACGATCTGGAAGATGTCGTAGACTCACAATTCCAGTTGGCCCGTTTCACGATCAAGGTCCCCTGGCTGGATGCCGTTAAGTACGTCACCCTGCTTGAAGACCTGGTTGAGCGCTTTGACCGGTCTTTTGAGGGCAAGGCCCAAGTCACCATGACCGGCATGATGACTATTTTGTTCTCGACGATGGTTTCGGCCATCTACAGCGCGGCCCAAAGCTATACCATCGCCGGTGTGGTGATCACGGTGATGGTCATCGTGCTTATCGGAAGCTTTAGAATAGGACTGCTGGCCATGCTGCCAAACCTGTTGGCCATCCTGTTTGTAATGGGCCTGATGGGGGTCTTTGATTTCCCCTTCGACCTTTTCACCATGCTCATCGGCAGCATTGCCATCGGCCTGGCCGTGGATAACACCATCCATTTTATGCACAACTTTCGACGCTATTTTGCGGAAACGGGTGACGTCCCGCTTGCCGTGCGCGAGACGCTGCTCACCACCGGACGGGCTTTATTCGTCACGACCGTGGTTCTGTCCATCGGTTTTTTCATCTACATGTTTGCCATGATGAAAAATTTGTTTTACTTCGGCTTTTTGACCGGGATCACCATAATTTTAGCCCTGGTTGCCAACTTTTTCTTAGCTCCGGCACTCATGGC
>JAUXEW010000229.1 GCA_030620375.1 Desulfobacteraceae bacterium
AAAATATGATGGGAGTGTTTGATGGTCCCGATCCTGTATCCCCGGCCTTTGAGAACGGGAATTAGTTTTTCGATGAGGGTAGTTTTGCCTGTCTGTGATCGACCGACTATACAAATGATGGGGGCCATAGCTCTATCTTTGTTGTTATATAACTTATAAAATTTATAGTTTATTATTAAAGACTCAAGATCGCAAACTATGTTGCAAAACCTGTCTTGTCAAGCCAAATGAAATGATGTTTTTATCCGAAGTCTGGTTTTCCCTGGAAGGTGCGCCGCAATGGGTCAAGGGAGTATCGCAGATATTTCCCCTGACCCACATCCTGACGGCTGCTCGTAAAATCATGCACGATGGTGCCGGATTAATGGATATCAGCGTTGAGATTACCATTCTGACGCTGATGACACTTGCATTTTTAACCCTGGGGGCTGTGATGTTCTCGTGGAATAAGTAAAAGCCTAAAACTTAAAGTGGGTATCCGAAAAACTCGGGTCTGGGATGAATTTTGTCGCATTATGTGGTGTATATCACACTTTACGTCCGTTTAATGTGATAAATATCACAATTTTTACCTTAATGGCCTTGACCTGCCCTTCTGGTTATGGCATCGTATCTGTTATGAAAAGAGATATATATCAGAAATTATTGGATTGGAAGTCGGATAGCAGGCGGAAGCCGCTTCTATTGCAAGGCGCGCGGCAAACCGGAAAGACTTTCATATTAAAAGCCTTTGGTGGCAATGAATATGAAAACGTTATGTATTGCAACTTCGAGGAGGATCCCGGTCTCGACCAGTTTTTTCAACGCGATCTGAAACCGGACCGAATTTTAACGGATCTTTCCATCTATTATGATCTTAAAATTAGGCCGGATGTCGATTTGGTGGTGTTTGATGAAATACAGGTGTCGAATCGAGCCTTGAACGCACTGAAATATTTTGAAGAAAGAAGAAAAGATATCCATATCGTGGCGGCTGGCTCACTCCTTGGCCTGAAACTTTCCACCCCCGGATCCTTTCCGGTTGGGAAAGTAAACTTTCTTGCCCTCTTTCCCATGACCTTTATGGAATTCCTCGACGGCATGGGAGAATCCCGCTACCGTCGGCTGCTTGAAAAAGTATCCAAACCGATTCCATTATCAGAGGCCTTTCATGTTGATCTAATCGATCTGCTCCGGCAATATTATTTTGTTGGCGGCATGCCGGAAGCCGTAAACCACTTTGCCGAAACTGCTAACGGACGAGAGACCCGGCAGATCCAGGAAGAGATTATCAAATCCTACATCATGGATTTCGCAAAGCATGCGCCTTCATCCGATATCCCCAAGTTAACGCTGCTTTGGGATTCAATCCCGAAGCACCTGGCAAAAGAAAATAAGAAATTTGTATTTAGTGCCGTTAAAAAGAGCGCACGCGCCAGGGAATACGAAAATGCTTTGATATGGCTGGAGGACGCCGGCCTTATCCATCGTGTAACTGCAGCAGAGACGATAAAGCATCCACTAAAGCATTATGCGGACAGAGGATGTTTCAAGGTCTATGCCCTGGATGTCGGATTGCTGGGGGCCATGTCACGGTCACCAATTAAGCTGCTGGCAGGCGGCGACAGACTCTTTAATGAATATGAAGGGGCATTTGTTGAAAATTTTGTTGCCCAGCAATTGATGGCACATTTCCAGAAGCCACTTTATTATTGGCGAAGCAAAGGGGGTAAAGCGGAACTTGACTTTCTATGTGAGTTCTCAGACCGGATTTACCCGCTTGAGGTGAAAGCCGGCATTAATCCCCGGAGCAAAAGTTTGCGCTCATATGATATGCAGTTTTCACCGCCGGTCCTTGCAAGATCAACGCTTCTTAATTTAAAAAAGGATGGAAAAATTTTCAATCTGCCGCTTTATGCCATATCACTGTTGCCTGAATTGGTCACCCAGGCCAGTCGTTAACTGCTTTTTATATAACGTCTATCCATCTAACCCTTGGAAAAATCTATCTTCCGTTTGCCAATCCCAAATTTTTCGGGTGCCATTAAAGATTCGATGCAGGAAATCCAAAATTTTGGAATGCTAAAATTATATAAGATTAGCTGAACACATTAAATTGAAAGGAAGCGCTTAAGACAGGAAATACTTATTCTGAAATCCCATGAGTATGAAATGCTATGACAGTGGAATTGGGTCGCCGGCAATAAACAGCAACCGGTGGACAAGGCATTCAGTAAATAGCTTCTTACCTTGCATTGTGCAGAAGCACAACCGGACATACCCTATTCCTCAGGTAATTGAACCACTGCTGTAAGAGCAACTTTCGTCCCGACTACTTTTGTTGTATGCCCTGTTCCGGTGGTATCTTCCATCAGCAAAATGTTTCCTGGATTAAAACACCTGGTTTCACCTGCACCAGAGGTAACTTCAAATACACCAGATAGAAAAAAAAAGAACTGTCGCCGCGGTGCCGGATGTTGCTTTCCATACCATCCGCCAGGAGCTTCCATAAAAGCCAACCGCTCAGCAGGGAAAAAGGAAGAAAGGTTCATAGCAGGTGCCGGAGGGGCAAAATCAAGTGGACTAAGCAATGTTTTCACATCTTCAAAACGGGATATGCCGTTTTCACCTGAGTAAAGCCGGATATATTTCATTATCATGCTTTCCTTAAATCCAGATTGGCAAATAATTACATCGCTTAACCGATTCGTACCTTTTAGTGGAATTTACAATAACAGGTTTAAGAAGTATATTGTAATGCCTTTATTGAAATAGAACCTTGATTTTATCAACAGCTTCTCCCGCATTATCAGCGTAATCATCGGCCCCAATTTGCTTGGCGAATTCGGGAGTTACCGGAGCACCGCCCACAAGAATAAAAGGACATGGATCCAGTTCGGTTTTTTTGAGCGTTTCGATTGTCGCCCCCATCGCAGGCATGGTTGTAGTCAGTAAAGCCGACATGGCCAAAATCTGGGGGTTATGGATTTTGATAGCTTCAATAAATTTTTCATGTGCCACATCTGTCCCCAGGTCAATGACTTTCATTCCAACGCCTTCCATCATGATTCGAACAAGATTTTTCCCGATGTCATGGAGATCGCCTTTGACAGTTCCCAGTACAACGGTTGCCAGTGATTTTGTTTCCTGATTTATCATTAAAGGTTTAAGTATCTCCAAACCTTTGTTCATCGTTTTGGCGGCTACCAGCATTTCGGGAATATAAATTTCATTTTTTTGAAATCTTTGCCCTACAATTTCCATAGCAGGAATAAATCCATTTTGAATTATGTCATCCGGGTTTGAGCCATTGTTGATAGCCGTGTTTACAAGATCTTCGATTTCATTGAGTTTTCCGGTCATCGTTCGATCTTTAATGTCATCCAGAATAGCCATGTTTTCCCCCTTCGGAAATTAATTACAGTTGTATCATACTGATAATTGGTGCCACTACCACAAAACTAAAAGATTTGCTAAATTCGGTAACCAAAACTGAGATTTCAGATCTCAGTTATTTGGTATGTAAACGCTTGCTGGTGTCTTGTCAACCCCAAATATCATACAAACCCTTAAATTCATATAAAACCGCTATAAATCCTATAACTAATTGATTATATAATAAATAAATATTAAAATAAAAGTTGTGGTGGCTAAATTAGATAAAAATCGCTTGACAGGGGATCATTGTTAAGTTAACTAATCTGAAATTTCAGATTTAAGTTATCCCGCCTTTTTAACTTGGCAAGCAAAATCGATCGTTTTATTATATGTAAATAGGAGGTTGCCATAAATGTCCGAAATGACCTCGCGAGAGAGAGTAATCAAAGCTCTGAACCATGAGGAGCCCGATAGGGTGCCAATTGATTTGGGAGGCACTCACTGCAGTACCATACACATTGAACCCTACGAAAGGGTGTTGGGAACATTAAATATTAAACCTGATCCTGCACCTATAATTCGGCGTGTATCCCAAACTGTAAATGATATTGATGTGGCGGTAATGAAGCGGTTCGGGCTCGACTGCGTTGGGATGATGCCGGGGGGACCGGATCACTCCCGGGCAACTGACTTGCCGGACGGCACCTGGGTAGATGAGTTTGGTGTTCACCGCAAGATGCCGCCTGATAGCAAAAGTTTCGACATGGTAAAATCCCCTCTTGGCCAAGAAGAAATTGTCATGGATGACCTTGAGAAATATGAATGGCCTGATCATGGAGATCCCGGTTACACGCGGGGCTTAGGGGAAAAGGCAAAGTATCTTTATGATAACACTGATTACGCAATTACCGCCTACCTTTTATACAACATTATTCATTTAGCCCAGTATCTTCGAGGTTTTGAAAACTGGTTTTTAGACTTTGTACAATACCCGGAAATTTGTGCCAAACTCCATGAGCAATGCGCCGATCTCGGGATCGAAATCGCCGGCCGTTTTCTGGATGAAGTAGGTGAATACTGTCAGGTGATCATGTTTGCTGACGATGTGGCAGGACAGGACGGTTTAATGATCCATCCTGACGCTTTTCGAAAATATATCAAGCCTCAATGGAAAAGAATCTTCGACTTCATGCGAACCAAAACAACGGCGAAAATGTGCCTGCATTGTTGCGGCAACATTACGGCAATACTGGATGACATCGTTGAAATTGGCATCGAAGTCATCAACCCTGTGCAGGTTTCAAACCCACAAATGG
>JAUXEW010000246.1 GCA_030620375.1 Desulfobacteraceae bacterium
ATAAATGGTGGCAGCAGGCTGTAAAATTTTAATAGGGCTGACTGTTTGAACGCATTAGAGAGCCTTAAAAAAAACAGCTTTACACCGAATATTTCATATAAACCCCATAACGCCACCTTACTGCATAGCTTTATAAATTTTTTGGCCCTGTTTTTTCTTTAGGCTCACTTTTGCGTGAGTTTCAGCTATTTTAAAATTTTATGGCCTGCTGCCGCTCCACGCCCCGAACTTATTGAGACGTTACATGCTTTGGTTTTGGATCAAAAGATGCCTATTTTGGATGGGCACCACCGTTGCATGCCCTTCCCTTAAGGTGGAAGAAAAACTTCAATCCTTTTTTCACCTTATCCGAAAATATCTTAGGCGAGAAGAACGATCCGGCAACCCGCTTATTTATTTCCCCGAGTGTGGGATACGGATGTACGGCCGAAGCCAGAGTAGATAGTTTAACCTTCCCGTTAAGCACCGCCACCCATTCGTTGAGCAATTCACCGGCTTGAGGCCCTAGAATTTGAACACCGATAATATTTTCTTTATCATCGAGTATCATTTTAAGCTTTCCGGCTTTCTCGTCTTCCGCAAGACTTCGATCATTATCCTCAAACCTTTCGGTCCAAACCGTATAATCGATTCCCGCGGCCCCGGCTGATTTCTCATTCATTCCGATACTGGCAAGCTCGGGGTCCGTATAGGTACACCACGGCAAAAAAGTATAATCAACTTTTCGGGGAAGATGGAATACGGCATTACTGATCACAACACCCCCTTCATATCCGGCGGCATGGGTAAATTGATAAGCACCGGTCACATCTCCTGCCGCGTAAATATTTTTTTGGGATGTTCTCATTCTATTGTCCACTTTCACCCCTTTCCGATCAATTTCAACCCCAATATCCTCAAGGCCCAACCGATCTAGATTCGGGGATCTTCCCATGGCAACCAGAATCGTTTCCGCCGTAAGACGGATGGATTCGCCTTGCTTGGTATGGATGGACACCTCCCTTTTGGTACCAAGGTCTTTAACCGAATCAACGGAAGCATTTAAATAAAACGTGACCCCTTCCGAACGTAAAATTCCCATCAATTCATCGGCCAGGTCCATGTCTTCTCTGCTTAAGATATGATTACTTCTCTGGATCATCATCACCTTTGAACCCAATCGTGTAAATGCCTGGGCCATCTCTACGGCAATGGGTCCCGCTCCGAGAATAATCATGGATGCCGGGAGATGGTCTAAGGAAAAAATTTCTTTGTTGGTGATATACGGCGTCTGGTCCAGTCCCTTTATCGGTAGTATGGCAGGAGAAGAACCCGTGGCCACTACCCAGTTTTTTGCGGAAAACGTTCGGCCGTTTAACTGAACCGAATGTCCGTCAACAAAGGTGGGTGTACCCTGTTCCACCCTGGCGCCAAGCCCGCAAAATCGCTCCTTGGAATCATGTTTTTGAATGCTTTGAATAACGGATTGGATTCTCCTGGTAATGTCCGCATAATTTACCGGTGGCGGACTAACGCCGGGCAATCCGAAATTTTTCGAATGTTTTATAAAATGATAAACCTGTGCGGTTCGAATAAGGGTTTTACTGGGAACACATCCAAAGTGAAGGCAGTCTCCACCGAGATCCTTCTCCTTTTCAATCAGCAGTGTTTTTGCGCCCAACTGTGCGGCACCTGCGGTGACAGTCAATCCAGCGGCCCCCCCGCCAATCACTCCCATATCATAATCAAAGGTAACCATTTTCATCTCCTTCTGTTACGGCTATATGTCTCTAAACAGAGTTCGTATAACGTTTGCCAGACTTTCAAATCTTTGTAATGCTTTAGCCTTAAGCGCTGATGCGTCACTTCGTGTCACTCGAATCCTTGACCCCTTGACACCTTGACCCCTTGTACCCTCCGGGGTATTCGATAAAGCGGCGCCAAAACGTGAGGAGAAACGCCGAGCAAACAGCCTGCAACGATGATCTGGTTAATGATAATCGTCTGAAACATCCCCATAGCCTGCCATCTCCGTCCGGATGTAACGATTTTAGCCGGTGCTATCCGGATCCGACCGAGTTTCGATAACCGGCGAACGAATAAAAGATCTTCGGCAATGGGGACCAAAGGAAATCCGCCGGCAGCAATAAATCGAGATTTACGCAAAAACAATGCCTGGTCCCCGTAAGGAAGATTTAAATAAGTTGAACGAAAGTTGGATAGCCGCTCAAAAAGCTTCATCAAGGGACGGTCGATATCGGTCTTAAATTGAAAGGCGCCGAGAAGGGTTTCAGGGTCCATTAGAATATTAAATATATGGCTGACAAACCGTTCGGGTAATACGGTATCGGCATGGAGAAACAACAGCACCCTGCCATGACTTTTTACAGCCCCATAATTCTGTTGAAAAGCCCTGCCCGCTTTACTTGTGAAAACGGCTGCCCCGGCTGCTCTGGATATCTCAACCGTATGGTCGCCACTTCCGCCGTCAACAACAATGACTTCGGTATCTTGATCCAGGGCGCATTGAATCGTAAATTCGATATGTCTCTCTTCATTTAAAGCGGGGATAATGACCGACACAAAAGGTCCCGGCTCAGCTTCCTCGGGCATTATCTTTCTAAGATTTTCAATTGTATCGATATCCTCAAGCGGATTCAATCGACGCACTCTCAAGCCTAAGTGCTTCGCCTGGTCCATTGTTTGCTCAAAGACTTTTTCGGTTCCCCAGTCAATACCCTGAAAAACGTCATGCCATCTTTTCAGACCCATCAACCAATACCCACCGTCGATACTCGGCCCGAGCACCAGATCGTGCTCTTTAAGCGATTCAAACGCGTCCTTAAAATGGCCGGCTGTGATTTCGGGTATATCCGTGCCGACAAGCACAACCTGTTTGGCGCCTTTATCAAATGCCTGGCGAAACGCCTCATGCATCCGGAGGCCGATATCTCCGGAGGCCTGTTTACACGGCATCATATCCGGGGTCAACCATCTTCGTACTTTTGCTTCATCACCGCCGTCATAGCAGAACTGCAGGCAGACGGTTTGGTCTTGTAAAAACCCGATGGCGGTTTTTAAAACCCGTTCCACAAGTCTGCGGTGAAGGTCTGCAGCCCCTGCGGGTCCAAGGTTCGGAATCAGTCGCGTCTTGGTTTTCCCCGGCTCCGGATAGCGACCAAAAACGATGATGCACTTTTCTTTAAACCGGTTTTTCAAGCTCATGCACCCCTGTAAATTCCCGAATCCCAAGACAGAAAAGGGTTACTCGATTCTTTCCTCCAATAATCGACCCAAAGCCGTCAGATGGGCTTTTTCTTCCTCCGCGATATTATACAAAACTGCCTGGCCGCTCTTTTCTTCGGTATCTTGTGCAACCCGTAAATACAAATCCAATGCTTGGGTTTCAAGCATCATAGCGATATCGAGAACACCGGATACCGTTTGCATGGGTTTACGATTTTCTCTCAAGAACGTCTCAATGTCAAATCCCCCTTCCATCAATGCGGATGATGTCAAGGCCTCAAACGATGATCTGTCGAAGGTCCCCGGGTCGAGGGCGGCATATAAGTTGAGTACCCGTTCTTTGTGGCCTGTTTCGATACCGGCCAGTTTTTTCAACATATCGGCAACCTTAACATCGGTTATCGCTTCTGCTGCTTGTAAATAAAACCGTTCAAGCCCTGCTTCCATCGAATAAATAAACAGGATGATTTCCTTTTCTGTCTCCTCTCCGGTTAAATGGACTTCGCCCATCTCCACCGGGCCGGTCGCCGTCCGATCCTGCCAGGCGTTAATCCCTCCCTTTAGGTTATAGACTTCATTAAACCCCTTCCCGGCCAACAATTGGCCTGCGGCCCGGCTTCTTCCCCCAATAGCACAATACACAATAAGCGGCTCATCGAGGTTCAATTCTTCCAATCGATCGGTGAGTTCGGGAAGCGGTATCAATTTGGCGCCGGGAAGATGTAATTTCTCATATTCAGCCGGCTGGCGCACGTCCAGCAGCGTAAAGGTTCCTTCACGGTGTTCTTTCATATACTGCCTGACAGAATCAGCATCTAAATTTTCAACCGGTGTAAATAATTTTTTCCAGCGCATTTTTTCTCCTCCGTACATTAATACCCTGATTGAACGCTTACAAGTAAAGAATCCTGGCCCAGAGAACCCGGCTTTTTTGTGTACGATGTCCTGCTGTAGGGTCCGTTCCCCGAACGGACCGAGCTGTAGTGCCCATTCCCCGAACGGACCGAGCTGTAGGGTCCGTTCCCCGAACGCACCGAGCTGTAGGGTCCGTTCCCCGAAC
>JAUXEW010000310.1 GCA_030620375.1 Desulfobacteraceae bacterium
ATCAAAAGACAACCGGAAGGGGCAAAGAAGTGTGAAATATGACATTTTCTGAAACATATCAAATGTTTGTGTTTTGCTATGGAGGCTATTTAAATGACTTGAGTTCTAAATGATCGTAAACCGTTACTCATATAAAGAATGATTTTAAGGTAAACAGACTTTTTACTTTATGATAACCAATTGAGCGAATCTCAACCAGGGGATATTGATTAAAAGGATATATTATGCCATTTAAACCGGACTTTAAACCCTTACTTCCGGAAGCGGATGACAACTTATGGTTCGTTATGCATGACGGAAAAATGTTGGTTAAAGAAGATAGCGGGGTTTATTCGATTCCTCTATTGTCGGATATTAATCAAAACCGCCGTTACTTTATTAACGAAAAATATTTCGGGTTATTGGATGGATGCCCCTGTTACATCGCTGAATGGAAGGATGACGTCGTCATCGATGATGGCTTTGAGTTAAAGGGAATCGGCGAACTTTTTAGCTTATTTGGAGATGATCTGATTCTGGTGGCAGGTTGTGCGGCTCAACTTATTCGTTGGAACCAGACACACCGGTATTGCGGACAGTGCGGAAAACTTATGGAAGATAAGACAGATGAACGGGCCAGAAACTGTCCCCAATGCGATTTAATTTATTATCCCCGTCTTTCACCGGCGATAATCGTTGCCGTTATCAAGGACAACAAGATTTTACTTGCCCGGTCCGGAAGATTCCCAACGGGTTTCTACAGCGTACTGGCTGGATTTGTTGAACCTGGAGAAACGCTTGAAGAATGTGTTGCAAGGGAGGTCTATGAAGAGGTTGGGATTGTCGTAAAAAATATTCGCTACTTCAACAGCCAGCCCTGGCCGTTTCCCGATTCGCTCATGCTTGGATTTACGGCAGAATATGCCGATGGCCAAATACAGATCGATCAATCCGAAATCGCGGAGGCAAGCTGGTATTCGGCTGACAATTTTCCGAATATACCGCCAAGAATCAGTATTGCCAGGCATTTAATAGACTGGTATGTTGAAAGGTATGGAAACGAGAAGACGCAGACGAGCTGATTTTGCAACGTTAGGGTTTGTTTTAAAACAAATAAAGAAGAAGAGGGGGCTAACATGCGAAGAGATGTTGAATTTTTAAGTGACGGACTGAAATGCAAGGGGTGGTTCTATGTGCCGGATGATATAAAGGAAGGGCAAAAAGTGCCTGTAATCGTTATGGCACACGGATTTTCGGCAGTTAAGGAGATGTTTCTTTCGAACTATGCCGATCGATTTATTGCCTCGGGTATGGCTGTTTTGGTGTTTGATTATCGGTTTTTAGGAGAAAGTGAGGGCGAGCCGCGAGGACAAGTTTTGCCCCATACACAACTCGATGATTATAGGAACGCCATTACATGGGTTTCGGAACAACCGGAAATAGACGAGAACCACATTGGTGTTTGGGGTACTTCCTACAGTGGCGGGCATGTTCTTCACGTGGCGGCATTTGACCGTCGAATCAAGGCTGCCGTAGCCCAAGTGCCGAATATCTGCGGTTGGCGGTCAGTCTTAAAGCATCAGGGAGAGGATGCTCTCCATATGGTTTTAGGTATGGTAAACGCGGATCGTGCTGCGCGTTACCATAACCCGGCCATAAATTATTTTCCGGTGGTGGCCCCTGAAGGCCAACCGGCAGTTTTGGGAACCCCCGATGCTTATGATTTTTTCCTCCGTTTTGGTGAAGAAATAAAATCAACATGGATCAATCAGGTAACTATAGAGTCTTTGGAAAAGATGATCGAAAGTAATCCGGCCGATGCAATAGAGATTATTTCACCTACACCGCTTCTAATCGTTGCAGCGGAAAATGATTCTCTCATTCCGATCGATGTGGTACGGGAAGCCTTTACAAGAGCAGGTGAACCGAAAAAGCTGGTCGCTATTTCCTGCGGACACTTTGACGTCTATGATATTGAACCGTATCACAGCCAGGCCGTTGGTGCCGCCGACCAATGGTTTAGGGACCATTTACAGTCATTTTGATCAATTTTAAAAAAGAACTGCGGTGTCCTGACAATACGAATACGGTTTATTTAAAACAATAATTCGGATTTTGCCGAAACCGGGAAACCGGCAAATACAGAACGGAATGGATTTATCAACTCTTGAAAATCGTTTGAAGACAAAAAGAAGCATTCAATTTCTGATGTGCCGGAACGTAAAAACAGCTTTATATGCACGTCAAAATTTAAATGAGATAGACAGGCCACAGGTGCTGATAAAGATCGGGGAATTGCAATCCATAAAATATCAAATTGAAGCCACCGCCGGAGAACTGGGGTATTCTATGGCTTGCCGGTCTTCAATACCGGTCTGTCAGGGAGATTGTTGTAAATGGCACTTTCCGAAACGGTTGAGTTATATTGATTTTTTTATCGCCGTATATGGGTTATCTTTCGAGCGATGCGTGGGACTGATATACCTGATGAATAATGTTGAAAATAAAAAGTATCAATGCCCCCTGTTACTGGAAGAGGGATGCTTTTTTTCTTTTGAACATAGACCGATTGTTTGTACAGTAGCTTATCCCTGTTTTGCGGGGCAATCATATTGGGATTACCGGGAAAGGAAAAAAATTCGGATTCATACTATTTATGAATCTTTAGAGCGGCTCCTAAAACCGATAATAGGGAATACGTTAGAGGTTTCCTTTACTGAAGCCTCCGAGAATGCATAAAAACTGAAATTGCGATCTTATCCCCTGCACCAAAATCTACCATTTCCGGATGGAAATTAACAAAATTAGCAGATGCCCACGGGCGTGAGC
>JAUXEW010000200.1 GCA_030620375.1 Desulfobacteraceae bacterium
AGCATACAGAATTCAGGAGATAGAATCCAGAATGCGGAACGACATTCTCCTTGTATCTGCGGTAAACTTGAAAATTGCTCAATTTAGGTAATGATAAAAACATTATCTATTTTATTTGTCCATCATTTTTGGAGATTTATCATGAATCCCCGTCAAATAAAAACCATCCTGATTGCATACGGACCCGTGCTTAATGATTATACAGTAAGTGAAAAACATAAGACGGCCATTCAAAACGCGGCACCGGATGCGAAAATTGTTATAATCAAAGATCAGGCGGAGTGGGAACAGCGCTCAGGGGAGATCGGCCCCGGCGTCGATGTCATTTTTGGGCTAAGACCCGCTGCCTGGTTTAGCCAAATGCCGAATCTAAGCTGGGCACAGCAAGTCGGGGCCGGCGCGAACTGGCTGGTCGAAGCACCTGAATTCGTAAAGAGTGATGTGGTCCTGACCAATGCTTCGGGAGTTCACGCCATCCCCATCGCGGAGCATATTTTAGCACTGATGCTTACCCTGTCCAGAGGGATCCACCGGAGCATACGGAATCAAGCCAACCATAAATGGGACCGGAGAGGGCGCATTCTCGAACTTGAAGGGGCAACCATGGGGCTGATCGGTGTCGGTAAAATTGGTGAGAAGACCGCCGAGAAGGCCAAGGGTCTTAATATGAAAGTCCTTGGGCTTCGACGGAATTCAGACCGGCGCTCCCCTTACGTCGATCAGATGGTCGGGCCCGATGGGTTGATCGACTTGCTTGAACAGTCAGACTGGGCGGTGATTACGGTTGCTATGACACCGGAAACAACCGGGCTGATCGGAGAAGAACAATTAAAGGCCATGAAAAAAACGGCATATATCATCAACATTGCCCGTGGTCCGGTAATTCAGGAAAACTGCCTGGTCAGGGCGCTGGAAGAAGGCTGGATTGCCGGGGCAGGCCTGGATGTATTTGAAGAAGAACCTCTGCCGGAAGATTCGCCCTTGTGGGACATGAAAAATGTCGTTATCACGCCCCATTACGCAGGCGCAACACCATATTACATTAACCGGCTGGTTGATATTTTTACCAAAAATTTAAGGCGGTTTCAGGCGGGAGAGCCGATGATTAATGTGGTGGATAAACAGCTGGGATATTGAGGAAAGTTATCCACAGTTTTTTAAGAAGCTTCAAAGGACGGGGTTAATCCATCAAAATAACGATTAATCGGCGCGGCCCATGCATACCTTTGAACATTATGCCCTGGATATCCGCGGTCATGCTGGGACCGGTAATCAAGGTAAGTTGTGAAGGTGTGTTGTCGCCCTGGTATACTTTTTCAGTTACGCTTTCATAAACCGGAACCACCCTTTCGACCGGCACAACGGCAATGTGGAGAATAGGGGCTAAGGAAATAAGGCGAGCCTGGTACTTGTCATGGACAAGGGCCAGGGTTCCGGATTCGGCTATGGCAAAATCAGCACCGGTAATACCCGCATCGACCTGGTTAAAGATGGACTCCTTAAATGACTCCCGGTTTTTGTAATCAAACTGAGTGGTGATTTCGATCCCCTGGTGTTTACCCCACGCCGGCAGGTCTAATGGCTTTACGACATCATCTTCCGCGGCCATGGCCTTTTTAACGCCCTCTTGAGCCAGAATTTGGGCCAGTTTTTCCAGAGTACCGGTTTGGTTATTCGTCCGGTAAACGACACCTTCTTGTTCGATCAGTTTATTTGTAAATTTTTCGATTAACTCCTCTTTGCTCAAGGCGTTCTCAAACGGCGGCGGCAGATCAATTCGGGCCGGGATTTTTCCTGTTTGAGCATCTTTCAGCCGGTTTAACAGTTCATCTTTGGTGCTTTTCGTCATCCTTGCCTCCCGAAGCCGAATTGTCAGCTTCGTTTGAGTTCAGACCATCTTTCATGAAACGTCTTTTCCGGCATCTCCGGAAAGTCCCTGCCTTTAAGCCAGTCCGCCAGAGGCCCCGGGCCTTTTTTAAGTTTTCCGTCTTTGGCCCCGCGATTTATTACCGGCCGCATGAGTTTAGAGGTCAGCCGCCAGAGCATGGGATTGGAAGCAATCCGGGAAAAGACCTTATATGATAATGATTCTGTCCATGCAGGCGGCACCGCCTTTAAAGAGGAATCACCCTCTACTTCCTTATTGCGTAAGTAAAGCAGCAACCCCGGGTGGTCTATGCCGGCCGGACAGTTGACTTTACAGGCTTGGCAACTGGTACACGCCCAGATGTGATCGTGACATCGATTAAGGCCCAAAAGCAGCGGGGCCAACAATTGCCCCATGGGTCCGGAGTATGCCCAGCCATAAGGATACCCGCCGATCATTCCATAGACCGGACAAATATTCAGGCAGCCGCCGCACCGGATGCAGCGCAATACTTCCCGTGTTTGGGTGTCTTGAAAAATCTGACTACGACCGTTGTCGAGGATGATAATGTGGAGTTCTTCCGGTCCATCGATTTCGTCTTCTTTTTTAGGCCCTGTATCCATGGTTACGTATGAGCCTATGTGCTGCCCCGTACAATTTCTGCAGAGCAGGCGCAACAGGTGCATGGCATCCTTCATGTCGGGTATGACCTTTTCAATGGTCATCACCGAAACTTGAATTTTAGGAGAGGATTTGTTAAACCGAATATTACCTTCATTTTCCACATTGATAATGGTTCCGGTTTCAGCCACGGCAAAATTCACACCGGTGACCCCTATCTTCATCTCGTGGAACTTGTCCCTTAAAAAACGACGAGCTGCATACCCCAGCTCGACCGGGTCGGTGGTTGGTTTATCAAGGCCTATTTTTTCCATAAAAACATCCCGAATTTGATCCACCGGTACGTTGACCGCCGGCCCGACGATATGGAAGGGCGGGCGGGCGAGTAGCTGGGCGATAAATTCGCCCAAGTCCGTCTCCCAGACCTCGATGCCGTTTTTTATCATAAGCTCGTTAAGGCCCATTTCTTCAGTCACCATGGACTTCCCTTTGGTGATATACCCGGCCTGATTTTCTAAGACTAAATTTAGAATATACTCGTTTGCCGCCTGGCTGTCTTTAGCCCAATAAATTTTAGCGCCCGCGGCCGATGCATTTTTTTCAAACGTTTCCAGCAGTTCGGGAAGCCGTGCCAGGGCTTCGCCCCGAATGATTCCCCCCATTTCCTGGGCTGCATCCGGGTCCGGAAACGTTTCCATGGCCAACTCTCGTAGAGATGAAAGAACAACGGGTAGCAGATTGAGAAAGATTCTCGAGTTGGGGTTCTTCAGTTCCCGTTTTGCGGTCTCCACAAATTGTTCGGTTTTTATTTCCATGTCATCTTTAATCCTTTCTTTAACCCGAACCCGTTAGAAAATTGGCGATATGCATGACCTTGCTTCCCGGATGGTGGCGGCTGAGATAACCGTTGATATTCAAGTAACATCCGGGTTCGGATAAAACCAGGACATCGGCCTCGGAAGACATAAAATGGTCTGCTTTTTCTTTGACCAGGGCTTCGGATATTTCAGGATAGTTAAAGGAGAAATGTCCCCCAAAACCGCAACAAACGCTTGCATTTTGGAGCGGAACCAACTCGGCACCGGCAGTGGCCTGAATCAGCTTTTTAGGCTGTTCCACCACGCCAAGACCACGCGACAGTTGACATGATTCGTGGTAGGCCACCTTGCCCTCAAATGAAGCGCCCACGTCTTCGATACCCAGAACGTCTACAATGAACTGGGAAAGTTCGTACACCCGATCAGCCAGATTCTTGGCCCGTTCCAACCATTCCGGTTGGTCAGCAAACAGATCGGGATAGTGTTTTTTTACCATCAAAACACAGGTGCCGGAAGGACAGACAATCGCTTCGTCTGTTTCAAAGATTTCAACAAATCGTTTGGCCAGTTGAACGGTTTCCAGTCGGCGACCTGCATGGAATGCCGGCTGACCGCAGCAGGTCTGGCCGTCGTGGTAGATCGTATCTATTCCCAATTTCCTAAGAAGTGTGACAGTTGCTTCTCCGATATCCGGAAGAAAAAGATCCACCAGACAGGGAATGAATAAAGAAACAGTTTTCATCCTATTCCACCTTATAATTGGAAGGGTTTGAGTAATGATTTCCCGTACGGATTTAGGATTTAATGCCGTCTTCAAATTCTTTCGACGGCCTCATGAAAACGCCCTTTTCGGGAGGCATAAAATGTTGCTGTTCCGGCTTTTGTTTAAGACTTAACGCCTGTTCAGGACAGGTGCTCACACACAGTCCGCAGCCGATACACCGTTCCAGATTAATTTCGGTAATATCTTTTTGACCCATGGTGATTGCATCCATGGGACACCGATCAATGCAGGTTTCACAGGCGGTGCATAACTCGTCGTTAATTTGGGCGAAATAATTCGTTGGGATAAGCAACCCGGGCTGGGGCAACTGCTTAAGGGCTCGAAGTGATCCACAGCAATTGCGGCAGCAATTGCAAAGTGCCTCAGGGTTCTCACTGTTAGAAAACTGTGGCACCAGACCGGCCTTATCGCATTCTTCCAGCTTTGCCAGAGCTTCTTTCTGCGTGACCCAGCGTCCCAAACCCCGGTCCACATAATAATCTCCGTAGAAATCAAACAGGAAACATACTTCTTTGGGTTGGTCGCAGGTTTCGCCCCGGGCCTGTTGCCAGGCATTACACACACAATTGGTAATGGCGATACGTTCTTTTTTCCGAATAACTGCTTTGGCATCATCATAGGGAGCTATATTTAATGTTTCATCAATTGCGGCCTCGACCGGTATAGTTCTCAGACCGGGTATCGGCCTCGTAATCGGCCCTGCCTTAAAGTGCTCTTCAAACAATTCGGCCAATTCTTTATCCATTCGCTTTAGTTGATGCTCTAAGATACCATGCACATAAGGAGCGGCCGCATAGTAGAAAGGCTCTCCTTCTTTCTTTGGGAATCTGGGGAAAGTATGGCCTTTTTCAGTCATACGCTTCAATAACGCCTCTACTTCCGCAGAGCTTTGGTTTGTCTTTTTTGCAATATCTTCGGCAGTCTGCAGATCTTCGGTAAGATTTAAGTACATCTCGGCTTCTTCTTCGGTAAAAAGCTTCTCAAGAATTTTGATTTCAACCCCGGATTCGGTGGTGGCAAAGCCGGTGGAGTACTGGTCTATTTGATCTCTTAATTTGTAATAAATGTCACTGGCCATAATGTTTCTCCTCATTTATTAAATTTTGCAAAATGTGCTTTTTCATAAGTATCGATTAGAAAACAGTTGCTTGTATTAATATTTCATCTTAAATTATTTTTACCTGATCTGAGAGCTTCAAATTTCGGGAATGGTTAGAAAGTGCCCATCCATAAACGGCATCTTTTGGCCCAGAGCTTCGTTTTCGCTCTTTTGAAATCCTCAAAATAGCGCGCTATTCCTGCGGTTTCAAAATCGCTCAGGCCTTGCTCTGAACC
>JAUXEW010000159.1 GCA_030620375.1 Desulfobacteraceae bacterium
TGCGATTTGACTTGAAATTATTTTGAATGCAGATATTTAATTGTCACGGACGTCCCCTATATCCCCTTTTTTCCCGCTTTGCGGGAAAAGAAAGCCACCCGCTATGCGGGTGGTAGTTTACTGGGCGGAAGAGAAGAAAGTCCGGCCTATATGACCATGATCCGCAGGTTGACACACAAGTCGATTCGTGTCATACATTTTGATGACAAAAGCAATTTCCTATTCTTCATACATTTTGATGTCAAAAGCAAGTTCCTATTCTTAAGCCAGTTTTTATTCTTTAAAATTGGATAACTGCTTTTGATTTAAGTCCTAATCGGTCTCGACCGGGCTTTTCATTCTGTTGCCCTTTAAACAACTTGTGATGATTGCCAAATGGCAAAAAGGAGAAATTATGAAAAAGGCAATACCCATGTTCCTTGCCATCTTTTTTTTCTTGGGTGTTTTTTCAAACGATGCCATCGCTTTAAGTCCGGATAAAAAATGTAAAGGAATTGTTTTTGAGGACCTGAATCATAATCTGAAAAAAGATCCTCAAGAGAAAGGAATAAAAGGAGTCCTGGTATCAAACGGAAAAGAGGTCGTCCAAACAGATGACAAAGGTCGCTATTCCCTTCCCGCATATGACGAGATGATTGTATTTATCACAAAACCCGGTGGTTATTCAATCCCCCAGAATCAGCTTCAGGTGCCGCAGTTTCATTATATTCACCAACCCAAGGGTTCTCCTGAAGCAATCAAGGAGTTTGACGGAATAAAACCGACGGGCGATCTCCCTGATGCCGTTGACTTTGCCTTATTTAAAACAAAAGACAGCGATATTTTTGAAATGATAGTTTTCGGAGACACACAGGTGACCGACCATATTGAAATCGGTTATCTCAGGGATTCCATAATTTCCAAAGCCATTGGGACGAAAGCGGTTTTTGGCATTTCCATGGGAGATAATGTCAATGATGTCCTGTCATTGTATGATCGATATCTCTCTGTAATGGGTGAAATCGGTATTCCCATTTATTACGTTCCCGGAAACCATGACATAAACTATGATTCCCCCGGCGACAAGTATCAATTTGAAACCTATAAAAGGGTATTGGGACCTGCCTATTATTCCTTCGAATACGGAAGGGTGCATTTTGTTGTGTTGGACAGCGTATATTACGAAGGCTCGAGAAAATACCGGGGAAAGATCGGCACGAAACAGTTGGGGTGGCTAAAAAATGATCTTGCTTTTGTCCCTCAAGACAAACTGATCGTATTGAATATGCATATCCCTCTGGTCTCATGGATTGAGAAGGAAGAATCTTCCCAGATGGTAGAAGACAGAAATGAACTTTACCGGTTATTAAAAGGGCGGAAAGTGTTGGCCCTGGCCGGCCATACGCATACGTTGGAACGTTTTCTGCCGGGGGAAGAATATGAAGAATGGAACGGAGAAACACCTATCCCGCAGATTATTGTCGGCGCGGCCTGTGGTTCATGGTGGAAGGGGGCCAAAGATGAACGGGGTATTCCTGTAAGCTATCAAAGAGACGGGGCCCCCAATGGGTATATGCTGTTTAAATTTAAAGGGAATCAATTTTCAGAACAATACATATCCGTCGGAAGAGAAGTTGAAAATCAGATGAACATCTCCTTTTTAAGCCGAAGAAGATGGCTTTCCGTGGAAGGAATCCTGACAGACCTGCCGGAAGGGATTATAACGGCGCCGGAACTTTCCAGCACCTATGTTGTTGCCAATATTTTCAGCGGATCAAAAGATTCCCTTGTCCAGTGTAAAGTGGATGATCGTCCGCTCGTAAAGATGCAAAAAAACAATCATATTGCTGATCCTTATGCGAATCGGCTCCTCGGCCCGATAGATGACCGGTTAAAGCCGACATCATCAACCCATATTTGGATCGCTCCGCTGCCAAAAGACTTGGAACCCGGGATTCATCGGCTGGTCGTTCGTACAAGTGACGTCTACGGGCAGACATCTGAAAGCATAAAGCTGTTTGAAGTATGGTCGAGCGGGAATTAGGGGGATTTTAAGGCTTTGATACCATTGATAACCTTGATGTGTTCTTCATTCTGGGGCTGGAAATATCGATCAATGCTATTTCAGGTTTTAAAACCGCTTTAAAATATCTTTGTTGAACACGGGTCCGGTATTAATTGAAAAAGGAGAGGAAAATGGGAATCAATCAGATTAGAGATCATATTTATGTGAACACTGAGTATGACGGTACAAACGTCGCGTGTATTAATACGGACGATGGCCTGGTCCTGGTAGACACCCCTATGCTGCCCAAAGACATCGCTCACTGGCAGGAGTTTATCAACCGTATCAATCAAAAAGAAATCGCGTATATCATCGCCACCCACCATCATTTTGACCATATTATCGGGAACAAAACATTTGGCGGACGGGTGATCATGCATGAGGTGGCAAAAGATGAGATGTTTGAAAAAGACGGAACCTTAAGAGAATCCATGGCGGCCGGTGCTCCCGGAAGAACAAAAGAAGAAGTTGATTTTATCCTGTCCCAGCCCCTTGTGAGTCCGGAAATCACCTTTGAAGATGAAATGTCTCTTTATATGGGTAGTGTTAAATTTCGACTGTCACATGTCGGTGGTCATACAGCAGGGAGTATTTGCGTTTATTTAGAAGATGAAAAAATTCTTTTAACCGGCGATAATCTGACCGCAGGACTGCACCCGTATAAAGGCCATGCAAATTTTAAGGACTGGATTGAGGCATTAAAATGGATGAAGTGCCTGGATGTGGATCTGATCATACCCGGTCATGGAGAAGTCTGTGAAGCCGGCGAGCTGGACCGGTTCATTGAGTATTTTCATACGCTCTGGTTTATGACGGAGGATTTGATCAAAAAAGGAATCGGTAAAAACCAGGTCATTGCTGAAGTCCGTGAAAAAATGTTTGGTTTTTTTGATGTTGATCCGGAAAGCTTAGAAGCGTCACAGATGATGTTTGATATGGGAACGGACCAACTTTATATGGAAATTATGTTATCAGAATAAACTACCACCCGCTATGCGGGTGGCAGTTTACTTCCCTGGTACCTTATGTTGCAGTCCTCAAGACATTGATCACATTTTTCCCGGTTGCGAGCCCCTGAAGAACAATAGTTGATAAATGATTCCAGCCATTCCTGACCGGTCAGCGGGCAGGTATGAATATAATCGATAAAACGGATTAATCTTTCCAGGGACTTTGCATCAATGGCATGTTCCATTCGGCATGCCGTGGCCTCTGCCGTGTCCGGGTCTACCTGCAGCACTTTAAATAAAAAATCTTTTAATATTGAATGTCGCCGCGCTATTTCCCGGGCGATCTTTAATCCATTCGGGGTTAAGGTGATAAAGCTGTACGGGGTATAATTAATAAGGCCCTTTTTCTCTAAACTCTTTAATGAACCGGTAACGGAACCGCGCTTGATATCAAGCTGTTCGGCAATATCTTTCGCCCGGGCCACCTTATTGGTTTTTTCCAGGTTTAAGATAACCTCAAGATAATCCTCTAAGCTTTCAGACAATTCGATGCTTTTTTTCATGTTTACTCCAGTAATTGTTAAAATATATGCAACTACCATAATAAGTCAACCCATATCTTTTTTAGACCTTAAAAAAAAGACTTGACATATAAATAAAGTTAGGATTAACTAACTTTATATTATGCCAAAAACACAACGACAAACAGCGGGGGAAACCGATGCAAACCATTAATATGAGGCAGATGAAAAAAAACCAGTCGGGTACGATTAAAGCAATTTCAGCCAGTGGCGAACTCGGCAGAAGGATTCGTGATATGGGGCTGGTGCCTGGAACAGAAATAAGAATTATGGGACGGGCGCCTCTGTATGATCCCGTTGCCTTGCGAACCATCGGCTTTACATTAACGCTTCGCAACAAAGAAGCAGACTATATTCAAGTAGAAGTGGAGGCATAATATGAATGCTACCATTGCATTGGCCGGCAATCCGAATTCCGGGAAGACCACGCTGTTTAATGCGCTAACCGGCGCCCGGCAGCATGTGGGAAATTATCCCGGCGTGACGGTTGAAAAAAAGGAAGGGTCATACCGGATAGAAGGTTTGAATATGAATGTGGTCGACCTGCCGGGGACCTATTCCCTAACCGCCTATTCATTGGAGGAAGTGGTGGCCCGGGATTTTCTGGTGCAGGAAAAGCCGCAAACGGTTGTTAATATTGTTGACGCATCAAATCTGGAGCGAAATCTGTATCTTACAATACAATTTTTAGAACTTGGCGTACCGGTTTGCATTGCGCTGAATATGATGGATATTGCTGAAAAACGCGGCATCGAAATCGATATTAAAAAACTTTCAGCGCTTCTTGGCGTACCGGTTGTCCCGACAGTTGCCAGAAATGGAACGGGCAAACAGGAGTTGATGGCGGAGGCTGCCGAAATAGTCTTAAAACAGTTTAAGATGTCTCCTTTAGAAATTTCATACGGAGATGATATTGACAATGCGCTTAATGAGATGGCGGTGATCATCCGTGCCGGGAGATTCATGACCGACACCTATCCCGATCAGTGGATCGCTTTAAAATACCTGGAAAATGACGAGCAGATTCGATCCCTCGGTCAAAAGCAAAACCCCGGCCTTTCCAAAAAGCTTAAAAAAATCGTAGACCGGGTTTCCGCACATATATCCAGAACGTTGAACACCTATCCGGAAGCCGTCATTGCGGATCATCGTTACGGCTATATTAAATCCCTCATCCGACAGGGTGTTATTCACTATCGACAGGACCAGAGCCGGCTTCACATATCGGACAAAATCGATAAAATAGTGACAAACCGCCTTGCGGGACCCTTAATTATGATTGCGGTGATTTTCGGCCTGTATCAGTTTTCATTCACCTACAGTGAAGTTCCCATAGGGTGGCTGGAAGCTTTTTTCGGGTGGCTCGGCGGTATAACTGATACCTATCTGCCAGACGGGCTGATAAAATCGCTTATTATATCCGGTATTATTGGCGGTGTCGGCGGTGTGCTCGGATTTGTACCGTTGATCATGTTTATGTTTTTAGGAATCGCCATGCTGGAAGATTCCGGATATCTGGCACGGGTGGCGTTCATGCTTGACCGGGTGTTTCGCCTTTTCGGGCTTCACGGCAGCTCCGTCATGTCATTTATTATATCCGGAGGTATTGCCGGCGGATGCGCCGTACCCGGCGTAATGGCAACCCGGACCTTAAAATCACCCAAAGAACGCCTGGCTACGCTATTGACCGCCCCGTTTATGAATTGCGGCGCCAAATTGCCGGTGTTTGCCCTGCTGGTCGCCGCTTTTTTTGCCGAAAAAGAAGCCATGATGATGTTCATCATTACGATGATTTCGTGGGGTGGCGCACTCCTGGTTGCAAAGTTGCTGAGAACGACCATCATTAAAGGCGAGTCAACCCCCTTTATCATGGAACTTCCTCCCTATCGTCTGCCCACCTTCAAGGGGTTGGCCATCCATACGTGGGAACGAACCTGGCAATATATCAAAAAAGCAGGGACAGTGATTCTGGGGATTTCCATTATGTTGTGGGCCATGATGACATTTCCGGGTCTGCCTGAATCCCAGAAGCAACTGTACGAACAGCAGAGACAAATGTTGCTGTCCGGAACCGGTTCCACGGTTATTGGAGAAATACGAGCAGCAGGTGAGTATTCGGAATTGTCTGAAGCAGCAAAGGACGTAAAAGATCGGTTAACCGGCATCGATGCCGGTGAGGCAGAAGCTGCGCTGAAAAATTCCGTTGCCGGTCGATTCGGAACCACACTGGAGAACGTGACTCAGTTGGCCGGGTTTGACTGGCGCACCAATATGGCGCTGGTGGGTGGTTTTGCCGCAAAAGAAGTAGTCGTGTCCACTCTCGGCACCGCCTATTCACTTGGCGAAGTCGACCCGGAAGAAACCCGGTTGCTTTCCGACAAACTGGCAAGTGCCCCCGGCTGGAGCCCTTTAACCGCATTAAGCCTGATCATTTTCACCATTTTTTATGCGCCATGCTTTGTGACGGTGGTTTGTATTGCCCGTGAAGCAGGTTCCTGGAAGTGGGGGGTTTTTTCCATGGTGTTTAACACGGTGCTTGCCTTTTTATTGGCGACAGCGGTTTATCAAATCGGATCTGTTTTGATATAGGAGGTTCGACATGGACGGCATCATTGTTTTTATTATTGTCACGCTGGCCGCCGCATATATCGGGAACCTGTTTTATAAAAAAGTCAAGGCTGCCGGAACAGAAGAAAACTCATGCTGTTGCTCAACATGCTGTGATGAGTGTTTAGGGTGTCAAATCTTCAATGAAGAAGCGAAACAGCGAACGAATCTTAAAATAGATAGTGTCCATCCAGCTGATGTTCCCCGCTGTATGCAGCGAGGGTTTCAATAAGATATGAATATGTATAAACGGGCAATTGAAACCATCCATACCGGAGGGATCAAAGGTCTCTGGTTTAAGATATTAGATGCGGCTGGGATATACCGCAGGTTGTTACTGTTTAGTAAAGAGCTTAAAGAAATTAAGATTGAAAAGGCCCTGGAAATTTAAGAGCATCCCAAAATCCCCTTAACCAGACATAACGCTCATAA
>JAUXEW010000052.1 GCA_030620375.1 Desulfobacteraceae bacterium
ATCACATCATCCCATTCTTCATCGGACATGTTAAATACCATACGGTCTCTGAGAATACCGGCATTGGTGACCACGATATCCAATTGGTCAAAGCTGTCAGTGGCGGTTTTGATAATGTTTTCTGCACCCTCGGGTGTGGCCACGGAGTCATAATTGGCTACAGCGTCTCCCCCCGCAGCTTTTATCTCTGCTACCACTTCATCAGCAGGCGCTTTATCCGCACTACTCCCATCAGGAGTTCCACCCAAGTCGTTCACTACAACCTTGGCACCTTCCTCGGCCATGAGCAGGCAAATTCCCCTTCCTATACCACGGCCGGCCCCGGTTACGATTGCCACTTTTCCTCTAAGTCTTTGGGTCATGCTGTTACCCTCCTCATTAAAAAATTAGAACCTGGTTTTCCGGGCCAGGGTTCTTTACGGTAACTATCCAACTCCCTGTACGGTTCGCTGGATAATGTTGTCCTGGGTTTTCCGGCTGATGTCCACAAAATGAGCGCTGTATCCGGCCACCCGGACGATTACCTCTGAATATTTTTCCGGATCTTTCTGGGCCGCCCGCAGGGTCTCATCCGAGACCATGTTGAACTGCACGTGGTCCAGACCCAGATCGGCCCAGGTTTTCATATAGGCTCTCCAAAGCTGATAGCCTTTCTCTCCCTGAAGCTGGGTAGGAGAGAGCCGTTGATTCAGCAGGAAAGCCCGTCCGTCTGTGATATGGTCGATTTTACTGCATGACTTCAGTACTGCCGTGGGGCCCTTCTTGTCCAGACCCGGACCCGGCGAAATACCACCGTCATAGAGAGCATCTCCATTCCTACGTCCGTTGGGTAACGATCGCACAATACTGGAGTAATGGATATTCCCGCTTACGTTTTCCGGTAGTATCGGCCAGGGGTTCCCGCTGGGATCTCTCAGTTCCCAAGAAAACCTTGCGCATTCCCTCAGACAGCGAAGCATCATATCATCGGCATAGTCATCATCATTTCCCCATTTCGGGGCGTTGTTGACAAAGTCAAGCCGCATCTCTTCGTAGCCGTCCCAGTTGGCTTCAAGGGCGTCCATGAGCTGGTGCATGGTGTATTTCTTGTCGTCAAACACCAGCTTCTTGGCCGCCGCCAGACTGTCCGGATTTTCCACCCAGGTAAAGGCGGTGATCCAGGCGTTTCCACGCTCCCCTTCGGGGCTCATTACATCGATTCCCCTTTCTACCGCCCGCTCGGAGATGCCCGATGAAAAGGGCCTGGGAGCAACTTCGCTCTGGACATAACGGGCAAAGTTCACCGTTCGGGTTAACAGGCTGAACATCCATTCCATTTGCTTGACCCATGCCTCAAACAGTTGTTCGAAATCGGTGAACTGGCGAACATCGCCGGTTTTGGGGCCCATCTGCATGTTAACCACATGGTCGTATCCGTTCCATAGCGCGTATTCCATGATCTTGGCGCAGTTGGCAGTGGCCGAGGCCATTCGCATGGGTTGTGTGCCGGCCTTGGTGGTAGGGCAGGGTGACATGCAGGCTTGATGCACCCAGGTTCTGGCTTCTTCGATCGGATGCTTATGCCAGTGCATGGCATTGGAGATCAGGATCGGGTCGTTTCGCATGGCCGGGTAACCGAGCCCGTGCCGGATACATTCAAAAATTTCCCGCATAACTTCGTCTTTTACCTTGGGGTGCCATCTGAAAGCAAAAGTGGGATTGGGGGTACGGACCAGCCGGGCGGCCTGCATCAACGCGATGGTCAGGTCATTACAAGCATCTGACCCGTTTTGCTTGACACCGCCAAGTGTCCAGACCCAAGTACCGGCGATTCCTTGAAGCCCTTCTCTTACCCATTTTCCCATGGCCGCAATTAAGGGCATATCATAGGCTCGAATCAAAAATTCGCCGATCAGGTCCAGCGCCGCTTCCTTGGTAATGTTTTTTTCGATGTTTACATCTTTATCATAATAAGGTCCATGGTAGTAATCCGGACGGGCCGGCCATGCCCCTTCGATCTGTTCTTTTCTGGCCATAACCTGAATGAAATGATCATATTGGAACGACTCCTGAAGGCTACGGGGAGGCTTGGCCGGAACTCGTTCACAGGTTTCGGCAACGCGTAAGAGCTCTTCTTTTCGCTTTGGATCGGTCTCGAAATTTTCGGCAATGATCCTCGCCAGTCGGGCATATCGTTTAGCGAATTTAATGCCGGCTTCGAGCATGATTTTCTGGGCGTCCCAGTTTATAATCTTTTTGTAAAGGGGAAGGATGTCCGGGCTTGCCCTTCCTTGGGTCTTTTCTTCGGCGGCTTCAATTTTCTCATCGATTTCTTTGATAATGTCTTCAAAGGCTCGCTTTCCGGTCATAAAGTACTCGTAGTTTTTGCCTGAATAACCGCCGATTAAACTTCCCCAGGCAAAGGCCCCGGATTGATACTTGGCGATATCTTCCGGATCGGCCATCCTTTCCAGTAAATCCATTCCGCCGCCTCGGTCGTCCCAGAACAGTCCGACGTCATGTATTGTTTTCAAAGATTCCTCAAGTGGTTCCGGAAGAATTTCCGGGTAGTTGTAAACCGCGGCATTCATCATGCCGCCGCCGCCTTCCCAGGCTTCTGTTGAGGGCGTGGGGGTTATTGAACCCACGATTTGAGATTGGTCGACAATGTAAATTTTGTCGGTATCCCACATGGCCGCATCGATCTTGGCGGTTCTCAAACCCTGTGGTTCCTTTTTGAATTGATTGAAGAATTTGATACGGCGCGAAGACGGTTCCAAGTCCAGTTTAATCGGTGAAATGGGTGCGCCGCCCGTAGACCCTTTTTTCCATACCGCCTTTCTCAAATAATCGAGCCGGCTGGATCTCCTTTTTTCAGCAGCCCACCACCATTGCTGTTTAACTTCAAAATCTTTTATTTCTTTTTCTAATGCTAACTCAGCCATGGTTATTCTCCTCTATTGATTATTGAAAAGTTATTATTAACCCGGCAAGCCGAAGAAGTCAGTTATCGTTTGAAGTGTAACATAATTTGGTTCTTCTCCAATTTAGTTGGAGAAGAGGGTCCAAGGATTGAAGGGTTTATTTTGCTAACTCCAAATAGACCGGAAAATGCCCTATCAGGAGCTGTGCTTGCAGAATTTGAGCGGCTTTTCCATGGATAATCCCCTTATCAGATGTCAGGTGATCAAGTGGAAGTAAAAATTAGATTAACCACGAATGAATTATGATGTCAATACGAATCGGAAAACGTAGTTCTGGGCCAAAAGGTGCCGTTTATGGATGGACACCAGATAGCTATTGAGCCGTTATACTTAACTTACCTTCATATTTGCGTTTTAACCCTCGAAATTGATCATATGTCAGCCGTAACATCTGCGCCGCCTTTTTTTGGTTGTACTTGGCATCGGTCAGCGCATTTTTTAGCATATGAATTTCCAGGGTCTCTATAGCTGTTTTTAACGGCATGTCCTTAAAGTCAACTGTTTGTGCCGATTTCTCTGAAACATCGGCTGTGTCCTTAGCCGTTGTCTTTTGAGGATTTGACGAATAGGGAGAATGAAACGGGTTAAAGACAATATCATTTATGATGTTGGAATCAGACCGGTAAACCGCGCGTTCCACCACGTTTTTTAATTCCCGTATATTTCCGTTCCAGAAATAGGTTTCTAATGCACCGGCAGCCGGGGAACTAAAAACAGGCATTGCTTTTCGACCCAATTCATAGGCCATTCTCTGTGCAAAATGGTTTGCTAAAAATAGAATATCACCTTTTCGCTCACGCAAAGGTGGAACAAAAAGAACCTCAAAAGAGAGTCGATCCAGCAGGTCCTGCTTGAAGCGACCCTGTTCGGAAAGATTGACCAGGTCGGCATTTGTAGCGCCGACTATGCGAACATCCGTTTCGACGGAAGTTGAACCGCCCACTCGTTCAAAAACACCGTATTCGACAACGCGGAGAATTTTTTCCTGAACTTCAAGGGGAATGGCTCCGATTTCATCCAAAAAAAGCGTGCCGCTGTTAGCCGCCTCAAACCGGCCGATACGACGGTGTTCCGCACCGGTAAAGGCGCCCTTTTCGTAACCGAACAATTCCGATTCAATGAGTGAAGGTGCCAGAGCCGCGCAGTTTAGCGTAATGAACGGCCCTTGCCAGCGAAGGGATAGATAATGCAATCGGGTGGCGGCGAGCTCCTTTCCGGTTCCTCTTTCACCGATAAGGAGTACCGGACGATTAATGGGAGCCACCCGGGAGAGATATTCCTGAAATTCGAGGAAGCTTTCGGATTGACCCAATGCTTCAACCCTTACAATTGATATTCGATCCTGGTTTTCCATGATTAAATGCCCCGGCCTAAATGGTTAAATATGCTAAAAATTAGTAAAATTAACTACATTTTGGTTATTCTTACCATAAAACCAAACCGTTCGTCAAGCACCAAACAGACTGGAATTAAACGTTTTTTCAAAAAAAGTCGGCGCTGGCATAATTCATGCTTTATGTGAACAGAAAAAAACAGGTGGAGGATTTTAAAATGGGAATTTTTACACGCTTTCGCGATATCGTCAGTTCCAATATCAATGCCATGCTGGATAAGGCTGAAGATCCTGAAAAGCTGATCAAACTCATGATCCGTGAAATGGAAGACACGCTGGTTGATCTTAAAGCATCCTGCGCCGGTATCATGGCGGAAAGAAAAAAGATGGAGCGTCGATTGCAGGAACTGACGCTTCGTGAAAATCAATGGGATGGACGGGCCCGCCTGGCAGTTGAAAAGGGCCGTGACAACCTGGCGAGAGATGCCCTCATCGAAAAAAGGCGATTTACCCTCATGGTCGCATCTATTGAAGCAGAACTCATGGAGAACGGCAACCTGGTGAGCCGGTACCAGGATGACATTAGACAACTGGAAGGCAAACTCGGCCAGGCACGGGAAAAACAGCGTTTGCTGGTACAGCGTCACGTCAGGGCAAGACAGGCCAAAAAAGCTCAGGAAGAAATCCGACGAATGGACAATTACGAAACCATCACCAAATTCGAACAGCTTGAAAACCGCATTGAGCGAATGGAGGCGGAGGCCGATCTGGTCAATTTCGGCCGAGAACCATCCCTGGATGATGAATTTGAGGGGCTTGCGGCAGATGACGACATTGAAGCGGAACTGGCATCACTGAAAACCGGCAAAACAGAAACCGGTAATGTGTCAATATCATCATAAACAGACATTTTAGCTCGAAAATGAGCGTTCGTGAAAACCGAAAGCGATTGGAGATAAAAGACTTATGAGCTCTGTATTCATCGTGGCCATTGTGTTCGGTGCCATTATTATCGCCATTACCATTTTTTGCGGTACGATTCTCATGGCGATTAGACTAAAGCACGGGGGGATATCGCTCAAGGCAAAAGAAAACCAGACTGAGGAAGCCAAGATAATACAGGAGACCTACCACAGTCTTTCAAAAATGGAAGACCGCGTGGATGCGTTAGAAACCATTTTATTAGATCGTCACCGGAAGGAAAAGCAGAATGAATAGCTATCGTTATAGAAGGGGCCAGAAACTGTATCGTTCTCGAAACGGCGTCATCCTGGGGGTCTGCAAGGGGCTGGCCGACTATTTTGATTTTAATGTGTTCTGGATTCGTGTCATCTGCGTCGTATTGCTGTTTTTAAGTGGATTGTGGCCGATTTTCGGAATATACATACTGGCTTCGCTGATCATGAAACCTGAACCGGTCCGTCCCATTGAAACCGAAGCGGAACAGGAATTTTATGACAGTTATGTTTCTTCTCGCCAAAATGCCGCCCAGCGATTAAAACGGCGCTATAAAAACCTGGAGCGAAGAATACACCGCCTTGAGGATTCGGTAACATCGCGAGAATTTGATTGGGACCGGAGAATGAATACATAGAAGCCATTTCAAAA
The DNA here is from genome assembly GCA_030620375.1 of Desulfobacteraceae bacterium. GTDB lineage: Bacteria > Desulfobacterota > Desulfobacteria > Desulfobacterales > UBA5616 > JAUXEW01. Next base: position 5,905 of record JAUXEW010000052.1, read on the forward strand.
TTTCCCCGTTTTCGGCTCCAGAAGCCATCTTCGTTTGTTTCTTCATCAGTCAACATCTTCAGATAATCAAGGTCCTGTAAAGAATCCTGGCCCAGAGGCCCCATACCCGAGAGCGCGACAGTGATGATCCTGCGTGGAGCTTCCATTTCGCCAATAATTGACCCTTCGGGAGTGTCGATTTCACCGTATGTGCTGCGCTATCGAGCAGTTACGGTAAAACATAATGGACGTGCAGAATTTATTGGTGTATGTATTAATATGAAAAAAGCAAGTTGACCAAAAATGGAGTGGGGAAATCACCCTGATTTCGGTTTTAACACTCAACAAAAGGACTTTAAAATATGGACCGACAATTCAAGACCAAGATTACAAAGATGCTTAAGATTCAGTATCCTATTCTCATGGGGGGAATGCAGTGGATCGGGCGTGCGGAATTTGTAGCCCACGTTTGCAATGCCGGCGGATTGGGCTTCATCACGGCTGAAACCTTTGAAACACCAGAGGACCTGCGCGAGGAGATCCGCAGAATGCGAACGCTGACCGACAAGCCGTTTGGGGTCAATATTTCCATGATCCCGGAACTGGGCGATCTGAAAGAGCGAACCCACCGGCTTTGCGACGTGGTTTGTGAAGAAGAAGTCCCTGTGGTAGAAACCGCCGGCCGTAGCCCGGCACCTCTCGTACCCCGATTCAAAGCGGCCGGGGTTAAAATTATCCATAAACTGACTTCTGTTCGCCACGCAATCGCTGCTCAAAAAGCGGGTGTAGATGCCATCGCTTTACTGGGTTTCGGTTCCGGCGGCCACATCGGTCTCGAAGACGTGGCCTCATTTATTTCTTTACCGTTAGCGGTCGAAAAACTGGACATTCCGGTTATCGCAGCCGGCGGGATCGCTGATGGCCGAGGCTTTTTAGGCGCTCTTGCCATGGGGGCTGAAGGCGTACTCTTGGGAAGTCGTTTTTTGGTTACCCAAGAATGTCCCATTCATGAAGCGGTAAAGGCCAAGTATATAGAGGCCCGGGCCGATGAAACCACATTGTTGATGAAGAGCCTTCGCAACCCCATGCGAACCATTCACAACAAGCTCGCAGAGGAAGTTCTGGCCATCGAAGCTAAAGGGGCTACCTTGGCGGAGATCCTATCTAAAGTTGCCGGTCAGCAGACCCGGACGGCCTATGGCAGCGGCGACCCGGAAAACAGCATGCTGCCCTGCGGCCAGGTTGTCGGTCTGATTGACGGCTTAAAAACAGTTCCTGAAGTCATTGATGACATCATCGATGAAGCCCTGGGAATGTTAGAACAACTCAAGATTATGGTTTCTTAGATTGTGTCCATCCAGAAATGGCATCTTTTGGCCCATGCCGGTGTTCTCGCTATTTTGAAATCCTCGACGTAGCCAAGCTACGCCTGCGGTTTCAAAATCGCTGCGGCCTTGGCCTGAACCAAAATCTACCATTTCTGGATGGACACTAGATTGCTTGTTCAGAAGGCTTGCGGACGACGAATAAAGAATCCTTGCATAGAGGACCATGTTTTTTAAACAAAAATAAAAAAAATATCGCTTGCATTTCAAATTTATGGCTGTTGACTTAATCGATTTCTTTTAGTAATCCATAAAGGCTGTAGGAAAAGCAAAGATACCTTCACTGTTAAATGGTTACCCTGCCGTGCAGTTTAAATTTTGAGACCTTTGAAAAATGTTCATTTTTGTTCAAGGTCAAGGGAGGCAAAAATTTTAACCACAGGAATACATTGAGTATTTTGAGGATTAAAGTTTGAGTCTGACGCCGGTATTGGGCAAAAAGGGGCGCTTTGCAAAGGTCTCATTCTATGGACCAGGCGTAGTGACCAAATCAGAAACTGTTCCCTTTGATCTGAACCAAAACAGCGAGCGCATTCCCCCTATCTTGCTGCGGGGAGGCTTCAATTATTACATATACAGGGTAATGATTCGATTGAGGCGAGCCGCTTTAAACATCAATAATTTATATTAGGAGGCGATGATGAAGCTTGAAAAAGATGATTTGATTTTGTTGTACAGAAACATGGTACGAACCCGGAAATTAGATGAGCTGACCATAAAAGGGCTGCAGGAAGGGAAGGTGCTGTCATTTTATCACAGCGGCCAGGGGTCCGAAGGTCTGGCAGTGGGTTCTGCTGCCTGCCTCCGGAAGGACGACTACCTTTGGGGGCACCACCGCGGGCATGGCATCGGGTACCTCATCGGAAAAGGCCTGGATGGAAAAGCATTTCTGGCTGAACATTACGGCAAGGTCACAGGGTCTTGTTTAGGAATTTCCGGGTTTCATTTTGCCGAACCTGAATATGGCGCACTGGGTGCGGCCGGTACCATCGGTTCTCAATTCCCCATTTCCCTGGGTTGGGGACTGGCAGCCAAAAAAACCGGTAAACAGCAGGTTGTTCTTGCATGTTTCGGTGACGGCGGCTCTAATCGCGGAACGCTGCATGAAGCCTTTAATCTTGCCGCGGTTTGGAAACTGCCCATCGTCTGGCTCTGTGACAACAATGGTATGGCACAGTATACGCCGATCAAAGACACCTATCCCAAAGATGATATCGCCGACCTGGCCGGAGGTTATAACATGCCCGGTGTTGTCGTAGACGGAATGGATATCATGGCTGTTTATGAAGCGGTTGAAGCGGCCGTTGATCGGGCCAGGGCCGGAGGCGGGCCGTCTTTGATCGAAGCCAAGACTGCGCGATACCGATCTCATTCCGAAGGCAGCCCGGATGTTTCCCATACCGTAACGCGCTCTGAAGCGGAAATCGCGGAATTAAAAAAGCGTGACCCCATAGAGACCTTCAAGATCAAATTGTTGAAACAAGGGGTGTTGACTGAAGAAATGGTGGACCAGATCAATAAAGAGGCTGATGAAGAAATAATTGAAACCGAGAAGTTCAGTCTTGACAGTCCGCCTCCTGAACCTTCTATTCTCAACAAACTAATCTATGCCGAGTAATACGGTGTTCGTTTACATTGCACCTTTAGGAACCATAGCCATAAAGGATTTTAAATAAATGAACTTAACTCGCCGTCAATTGTTTATTAAAGGGCTGGATGTCAGGGCGAGTCATACAAGGAGGTCTCTATAAAATGAAACAGACAGTATATCTTATGGCCATTAATGAGGCGTTGGAAGAAGAAATAAAGAGAGACGAAAAGGTCTTTATTATCGGGGAGAATGTTCAGCAGGGAACCTTTGGCGTCACAAGCGGGCTGGTTCAAAAATTTGGTACGGAAAGGGTGATGGACACGCCTTTGGCCGAGACCGCGGTGGCCGGAGCCGCCATTGGCGCTGCCATGGCCGGTTTCAGGCCGGTTGCGGACATGATGTTCGCGGATTTTATTTACATTGCCGGAGACGAAATCATGCTCAAGGCGGCCAAGTGGCATTTTATGCACGGCGGAAAGGTAAATGTTCCGGTCGTCATCATGGCCGCCATGGGTGGCGGGATGAAAATCGGCGCCGAGCATTCCATGTGTCCGGAAGCATTGATAATGCATACGCCCGGGCTTAAACTGGCCGTTCCCTCAACGCCTTACGATGCCAAAGGACTTCTAAAAACGGCCATTCGTGACAATAATCCCGTTATATTTTTTTACAATAAAGGGCTGTTGGGGCTTCCGGGAGAAATTCCGGAAGAGGAATATTTGATCCCCTTCGGGCAGGCCGACATCAAGCGGGAAGGCTCGGATGTTACGGTTGTGGCAATCTCAAGAATGGTGCACATGGCCTTGGAGGTGGCGGAAAAATTAAAAGACAAAGTCAGTGTGGAAGTGGTCGATCCCAGAACTCTCGAACCACTGGATATCGACACCATCGTTGAATCGGTGAAGAAGACGGGCAGAGTTGTTATTGTTGATGAAGACAACCGGCGGTGCGGTGTGACGGCTGAAATATCCGCTCAAATTTTTGAAACCGCGTTTGATTACTTAGATGCGCCGGTACAAAGAGTTGCTGCGGCGGACATGCCCATTGCGGCTGGATTTTTGGAAGATTACGTTTTGCCCCAGCCCAAGGATATAGAAGATGCAATAGAAAGAGTAATGGCATAAAAAAAATATTTTAAACGTATTTGAAGCTCGTCCCCATGGAGAACCAGGTGGCAAACCTGGCTTCCCCAATATTATCGATTTCTTTTTAGCTCAATACATAAGGAGAATAAAAATGAAATTAGAAAAAGATCAATTGGTTAAGTTCTATTCCCTCATGGTACGGACCCGGAAGCTGGACAACCTGATGATCGAAGCACTTAACTCAGGAAGGATGGCCGGGTTTTACCATGCCGGCCCGGGAGAAGAGGCCGTCGGCATCGGCGCCTGTACCTTTAACATGAGAGACGATGACTACCTGTATCCGCACCATCGCAGCCATGCCATCGGATTTACCCTTGCCCGGGGAATATCTCCAAAAGGATGGGTCTGTCGTCACTTTGATAAAAACCCGGGTGAAGTGGAAGGCCCGACAGCCGAAGAAAGAGGAATTTTCGGTATCAGCGGGACTATCGGAGGCGGATTTCCTTTATCCCTGGGATGGGGGATTACCGCCAAGAAAAACGGAAAGAATCAGGCCGTGCTCAGTTTTTTTGGTGACGGTGCTTCAGGCCGAGGTACGCTCCATGAATCCATGAACATGGCAGCAATATGGAAACTGCCGATCGTCTGGATCTGCGAAAACAACCAATTCGGCCAGTTTATGCCCATCAAAGACGCTTTTGCCAGGGAGGATATCGCCGATATTGCCGCCGGATACAACATGCCCAGCGCAGTGGTGGACGGGCAGGATGTTTTAGCCGTTCACGAAGCAGTTGAAGTTGCGGTTCAAAAAGCCAGGGCGGGTGATGGGCCTTCTTTAATAGAGTGTAAAACCTATCGCATGCGCGGCCATGCCGAAGGCGTACCGGACGTGGATCATGTCGACCCTAGATCTGAAAAAGATAAAGAAGCATGGCGAAAACGAGACCCGATCGTATTATTTAAAGAAAACCTCATCAAACAGAGGATTTTGACAGCGGAAGAAGTATCGAAAATAGATAAAGAGGCTGATGATGAAGTTGCTGAACTGGATAAATACCAGCAGGAATGTCCGGTAATGGTTCCGAGTGATGCCTCAATATTAGACGTTTTTCTTTACGCGGAATAGAAAGGAGGCTTTAAAATGAAAGAAATTACATACGTTCAAGCGATTGCTGAAGCATTGGCCGAAGAATTGGAACGGGACGAAAAGGTATTTTGTATAGGAGAGGACATTCAGACCGGCACTTTTGGGGCAACCGCAGGCCTGGTAAAAAAATTCGGGCCGGACCGGATTATGGATACCCCGATTTCCGAAACCGCCATAGCAGGGGCTGCCGTTGGATCGGCCATGACCGGCTATCGCCCGGTGGCGGATTTTATGTTTGCCGATTTCATGTACATTGCTTTTGATGAAATACTCTGTAAGGCCGCTAAATGGCGCTTCATGCATGAAGGGACACAACAGATACCGGTTGTTTTTATGGCAGCAATGGGAGGCTACCTCGGGCTCGGAGCGGAACATTCGCAGTCACCGGTATCCTACTACATGCATACGCCGGGGATAAAAGTGGTCGTGCCGTCTACGCCGTATGATGCAAAAGGATTAATGAAATCGGCCATTCGAGACAACAATGCCGTTGTTTACCTGTATCACAAGGCTTTACTGGGATCTACAGGGGAAATTCCGGAAGAAGAATATCTTGTTCCATTGGGTCAGGCGGATATAAAACGTGAAGGAAAGGATGTAACTTTGGTGGCCACCGGTATGCAGGTTCAGTTTGCTTTGAACATCGCGGAACAAATGAAGGATAAGGTTAGTATTGAAATTATCGATCCCAGATCGTTGGAGCCGCTGGATATTGATACTATCGTTAAATCCGTTGAAAAAACCGGCCGGGCTGTTGTAGTAGATGAAGATACCTCACGTTGCGGCGCTGCCTGTGAAATTTCCATGCAGATTGTGGAAAAGGCGTTCGACTATTTGGACGCACCCGTTCAACGAGTGGCGGCAAAAAACTATCCGATTCCGCCGGGTGCTATGGAGAAATTTGTGCTTCCGCAACCCCAGGATATTATTGACGCGGTTGAGGCGGTTATGGGTTGATGGTTATCAGTTGAGGAAATTTAAGATCGATATTTGCCGTTAAATCCGGATTGTTTACGAATAGTCGATAATCGATAACTGATAACGAATAAAATGAAAGGAAAATAAAATGGCGGTAGATATTAATATACCAAAACTCGGTATGAGCATGAAAGAGGCAACACTTACCGAATGGAAGTTTAATGAAGGCGATCAGGTTAATGAAGGCGATGAGGTGTTAATAATTGAAACGGATAAAACCTCATGGGAAGTAGAGTCACCCGCATCAGGCTATCTGAATATTATAGTCGCCATAGATAATACGGAACCTATTGGTGCGGTCGTTGGGAAGATCGCGGAAACGTCTGAAGAGCTTGCTGCATTGCAGAAAGAATCCGGGGTGCCCGCAGCAGCGACACCGGCAACCGAGGTTGCTCCTGAGGCTGAAAAACCGGCGGCAAAGAAAGCCAAAAAAGGCGGGCGCGTTAAAGCATCACCGGTGGCAAAGAAGATGGCGGAAGAAAAAGGAATAGACCTCGATGGCGTGGAAGGTTCAGGCCCCGGTGGAAGAATTACAAAAAAAGATGTTGAAGACGCTATAGCTGCAAAAGAAGCCGCACCGGCTGCACCAGCTCCGGCAGCAGAACCCGATGCAACCAAAGAGAGGGACGGCATAAAGATAAAGGAGATTATTAAGCTAAGGGGGATGAGAAAGGCCATTTCCAACCACATGGTCCAGAGCCTTACCGTGGCGGCGCAGCTTTCAGCAATGTCGGAGTTGGAGGTAACGGGGCTGAAGAAATTCAGAGAAGAACTGATCGCCAACGAAGAACAGCTCGGTGTCCGAATTTCCTATACCGATATCTATATCAAAGCCGCTGCAAAGGCCTTAAAAGAAATACCCATGGTGAACGCCAGCATCGTTGATAACGAGATCATTATATGGGAAGACATTAATATCGGTGTGGCTGTTGCATTGCAAGTTGCAGACGTATTGGGCGGCGGTCTCATCGTACCGGTGATTCGGAATGCGGATAAGAAATCCTTAACCGAGATCAGCATGGAATTGAAAAATACCGTGAAAAAGGCAAGGGAAGGAAATCTCATGCCTGATGATGTGTCCGGCGGCACCTTTACCATCACCAGCATGGGCGGCATGGGCAGCGGCTGGGGATTCGGAACACCGATCATCAATCAACCCCAGTCGGCCATTTTACAACCGGGCGGCATCATGGACCGGCCCGTGGTAGAAGACGGGGAGATCGTGATCAGACCAATGATGCCCGTGTCCTTTACCTTTGATCACAGAGTGGTTGACGGTGTCCCGGCAGGCATGTTCCTGGGACGGTTTGGACAGATTTTGCAAAATCCGATTTTATTAATGTAACACTAATGGTTCTTCTCCAAATTAGTTGGAGAAGAGGGTCCAAGGATTCAAGGGGTCAAGGATTCAAGGGTTTGTTTTAGAGACTTTATCAGCGCCTTTAACATTCTTTCGCTTTCTGCTATATTAGAAGGAATAGACACAACCGATTTTCTTATCTGTGAAGTTAGACCGTATCTTTCTTCCTTTGGGAACTTTGCTGTTATTCTATATATCTCTAAACAGAGTTCGTATGACTTTTGTCAGACTTTCAAATCTTTGTAATTCTTTAGCATTGAGCGCTGATGGTTGCGCCTAACGGCCTGAAAAACCGCACTTCGTGTCACTTGAACCCTTGAATCCTTGACTCCTTGTACCCTCTGGGGTCACGCCTGCTCAATTGGAGATAACCCATTTATTTTGCCTTAATTAACACCAACTAATCGGGAGATGATCCAGAATCGGAAAGTCCGACATACG
>JAUXEW010000191.1 GCA_030620375.1 Desulfobacteraceae bacterium
AATTGCCTCAACTCCCTGAATTTGTTGAGGGGATTCGAAGGGCACCCAAAAGGAGTTTTACACTGACCCAAAAAGAAACCGAGCTCGCCTTAAAAAACGCTTTACGATATATACCTGAAAAATGGCATAAAAAATTGGCGCCTGAATTTTTAGATGAGCTTTTAAACATGGGAAGAATTTATGGGTATCGCTTCAGACCGGAACAAAAAATTTTCGGACGGCCATTCTATAACTATAAAGGAAACTGTATTGAAGGCAAAGCATTTCAAGTGATGATCGATAATAATCTGGATTTTGATATCGCCCTTTACCCATATGAGCTGGTAACTTACGGTGAAACCGGCCAGGTCTGTCAGAACTGGATGCAGTACAGGCTCATCAAACTCTATCTGGAAAACTTGACACGTCATCAGACACTGGTTGTGGAATCGGGTCATCCCCTGGGATTGTTCTCGTCGCCCAAGGAAGCGCCGCGAGTCATCATAACCAATGCACTCATGGTCGGCACGTTTAACAATCAGGAAAACTGGAACAGGGCCGCTGCACTCGGTGTGGCCAACTACGGTCAGATGACTGCCGGCGGATGGATGTACATCGGTCCCCAGGGAATCGTTCACGGAACTTACAATACACTTTTAAATGCAGGGCGGATACAGCTTGAAATACCTCCGGAGCGTGATTTGGCCGGCTGTCTTTTTGTATCGTCAGGTCTGGGAGGCATGAGCGGCGCGCAGGGTAAGGCCGTAGAGATTGCAAACGGCGTGGGAATCATTGCCGAAGTCGATTATTCAAGAATTCAAACCCGGCACGACCAACAATGGGTCCGCGAAATTGTCGATGATCCGGGCAACGCATTTGAATTGGCAAAAAAATACCAGGATAAAAAGCAGAGGATGGCCATTGCATTTTATGGAAATATCGTGGATCTGCTTGAATACGCAGTAAAATATCAAATGAAAATTCATCTGTTATCGGACCAGACCTCCTGCCATGCAGCTTATGACGGCGGGTATTGCCCTCAGGGGTTGACATTTGAGCAGAGAACTGAACTTCTTAAGAAAGATCCTGAAACCTTCAAAGAATATGTGAACACGTCGTTACGCCGCCATTATGAACTCATCAAAACGCTTGTGGATAGAGGGGTTTATTTTTTTGACTATGGAAACAGCTTTTTAAAGGCGGTATGTGATGCCGGTGTTACAGAAATCTGTAAAAACGGCAAAGATCCCATAGACGGATTTATTTTCCCATCCTATGTTGAAGATATCATGGGACCGCTGCTATTTGATTATGGGTACGGTCCGTTCCGGTGGGTTTGTCTGAGCGGAAAAAGACAGGACCTGTTGAAGACGGATACCGCTGCAATGGAAATTATCGATCCAAATAGAAGATACCAGGATAGAGATAATTACATATGGATAAAAAATGCGGATAAAAACGACCTTGTCGTGGGAACCCAGGCCAGAATATTATATCAGGATGCTATGGGTAGAATGAATATCGCTCTGAAATTCAACGAGATGATCAGAAATGGGGAAATCGGGCCGGTCATGCTGGGAAGAGATCATCATGATACCGGAGGGACCGACTCACCGTTCCGGGAAACATCAAACATAAAAGACGGCAGTAACATCATGGCAGAAATGGCAACCCATTGTTTTGCCGGGAATGCGGCCAGAGGCATGAGTCTGGTTGCCCTGCACAACGGCGGCGGCGTGGGAATCGGCAATGCCGTAAACGGAGGGTTCGGGCTTGTTTTAGACGGGAGCGATCGCGTCAACACGATCATTCGAAGCGCCATACCATGGGATGTTATGGGAGGTGTTGCCAGACGCGCATGGGCAAGAAATGAAAATTCTATTGAAACAAGTATAACATTTAATACCACCAGAAAAGGAACCGATCATATTACGATTCCGTTTATACCGGATGAAAATCTAATAAAGGATCTGGTCGCCAAAGTATTTAATAAGTAAAGAGGAACAACACCATGTCAGGCATGAAACAACTCATCCAATGCATACCGAATTTCAGTGAAGGCAGAAATCTGGAAAAAATCGAAACCATCGTTAATTCTTTTCGGGGAAAACAAGGGGTCAAACTTCTGGATTATCAGAGTGATTCAGATCATAACCGGACGGTGGTAACCGTTGTCGGAGAGCCCGACCCTTTAAAAACGGCCCTGATGGAGGCCCTGGGCTCAGCCATCGATGGTATTGATATGAGAACGCATAAAGGGCAGCATCCCAGAATGGGAGCAGTGGATGTGATTCCATTTATCCCGGTTAAAAAAATCTCCATGAAAGAGGCGGTAGATATTTCAAGAAAAGTTGCCGAAGAAATCTCTGAAAAATATAATTTGCCTGTATTTTTATACGAGGAGTCCGCTGGCCGGCCGGAAAGACGAAACCTTTCGGATATCAGAAAAGGCCAGTTTGAAGCGATGGCGGATAAAATTAAACAACCGGAATGGAGGCCCGATTTCGGACCCGCTAAAATCCACCCCACTGCCGGTGTAACCGCTGTCGGTGCCAGAATGCCGTTGGTTGCCTTTAACGTAAATTTACATACGGACCGACTTGCAATCGCCAATGATATCGCTAAAAAAGTCCGGCACAGCAGCGGGGGGTTGCGATATTGTAAAGCCATGGGCGTCGCATTAAAAGAAAAAAATATGGTCCAGGTGTCAATGAATATGACGGATTATACCAAAACAGCCCTTTACCGGTCATTTGAACTCATTAAAACGGAAGCCGCAAGATACGGCGTAACTGTTGCCGGCAGTGAAATTGTCGGCCTCGTGCCCATGGAAGCATTAATAGATACCGCTGTCTATTATCTGGGCATGGAAAATTTTTCCATGGAGCAAGTGTTGGAGACCAGAATCATGGAGTGATCCCTTTACAAAACATCCGGTTTTGAAAAGACATCCCAGGAGAAAAAACCCATGAGCGGAAATTTGGTTATCAAGAACGCCTCGCAGCTGGTTACCTGCAGTTCGTTTAAAGCCAAGCAGGGAAAAGAGATGTCAGATCTGCACATTATTGAAGACGGCGCTTTGGTTATTGAAGAAGGTATTATCACGGCGGTGGGAAAAACAGAAGATGTTTTAGCCGTTTCCCATGAAGCTGATTTTTATTCGAGAGGGTTTGAGATCATAGATGCCCAGGCCAATGCGGTTTTGCCGGGGTTTGTTGATTCTCATACACATTTTGTTTTCGCCGGTTACAGGGATGAAGAGTTTTCTTGGAGACTTCTCGGTCACAGTTACATGGATATCATGAAGAAAGGCGGGGGGATTTTTAATACGGTTAGGGCAACGAGATCGGCGGCAAAGGAAGAATTGATTGAAACCGGACTAAAGCGATTGGATTCTATGGTGTCATTTGGCGTGACAACGGTTGAAGGAAAAAGCGGTTATGGTTTAGACCGCACCACGGAAATAAAACAGTTGGAGGCCATGAAGGAATTAAACAACCGCCATCCTGTTGACATTGTTTCAACATTTATGGGCGCCCACGCAGTGCCTCAAGAGTATACCGGAAAAGAAGATGCCTACATCGACTATATCATCGAAAGGGTAATGCCCGAAGTCACGGATCGAAATCTTGCAGAATTTTGTGATATTTTTTGTGAAAAGAATGTCTTTTCGGTGCCGCAGTCACGGCGACTGTTGTTAAAGGCAAAAAAAAACGGATTAAAAATAAAAATTCATGCAGACGAAATCGTGCCCTTGGGCGGAGCGGAATTGGCGGCAGCGATCGGTGCTGTTTCGGCAGATCATCTTCTTCACGCTTCTGATAAAGGGATAAGCGATATTGCCGAAGCAGGCGTTGTCGCCACATTGCTTCCGGGCACGGCCTTCTCTTTAAAGGAGCCTTACGCAAGAGGGCGATACATGATTGATATGAATTGTGCGGTGGCTCTTGCAACGGACTTAAATCCCGGAAGCTGCTTTTCAGAATCAATTCCCTTGCTTTTTGCATTAGCCACACTCTATATGAACATAAGCATAGAAGAGGCAATTACGGGATTAACCATAAACGGTGCCGCAGCCCTTGACCTAGCGGATACAGCCGGCAGCCTGGACGTCGGAAAGACCGGGGATGCGATCATACTTGAGTATCCGTCATACAAGTTCATTCCTTATCATATCGGGGTAAGCACCGTTGAAAAAGTAATTAAAAAAGGAACGTTGATATTTGATAATGTTGGCCCACTTAACTATAAAAAGATTTTTTGAAAAAACTGCGTCGGACGATCCTGTTCCCGGCGGAGGCAGTATTGCTGCGTTAAGTGCCGCTGCGGCGTCAAGTCTCGTGGAAATGGCGGCAAATTTAACCATAGGGAAAAAAGGCTATAATGAAGTAGAAGAGGAAATGAAAGCCATTTCAAAACACGCTTCCCTATACAGAGACAAACTGATTCAAGATATGGATAAAGATTCGGATGCCTATAAACAGGTTATCGCTGCTTTTAGATTGCCCAGGCGCACGGAAGAAGAAATAAAATACAGAAAAGAGGCCATTGAAGATGGATTAAAACATGCGGCGCTCGTCCCTTTGAGTGTGGCAAAGAATGCTTTTAAACTCATTGATCTGGCAGGAAAAACCGTAGCAAAAGGGTACAAAAATGCTGTTACGGACGGAATGGTTGCAGCCGTAACGGCAAGATCGGCGGCTCTGTCTGCATTATATAATGTTAAAATAAATTTAAATTCAATAAAAGACCGTTCGTTTGTTTATGAGGTGTCAAAACAGATAACGCATCTGGAAAATGAAATTCGGAGAAAAGAAAAACAAGTACTTTCAAAAGCGGATCTGTAACTGGATAGGGTTATTAATGGCTGCGATCCAGAAATTTCTACTATTCATCATCCTGACAAGTTTCGATTACATCTCGTGTCACAACTGAAGGCAAACGGGCGGATCGGGTCCACCCGGGGACTAATCCATGGCATCGAGCACCTTGCACCCTTCCTTTTCCAGGGCTTTTTTGATAACCGCTGTATTGCAGGCCGAAAGCCGAAAGTAATATACCCGTTTACTGATTTCTTGTGCGGCAATCCCAACGTTTATAATATCTCCGCCATTTTCGTTTATAATCTGTGACACGTTTCTGAATGCACCCGGCTCATCTCCAACAACCACGTCAATACGGGAACTGGCCGTCAGCAGACCCATCATTTCAATAAAAGCCCGAAGGATGTCCGACTCGGTAATTATCCCGACAAGTTTGTCGTTTTTTACAACCGGCATCCCGCCGATTTTGTGCTTATAAATAAGTTGAGCTGCAATCTCCACGTCATCATCAGGCGTAACCATAATAGGATTCCTTACGATCAAATCCGAAAGAGATACATCTCCCAGCATGGAGGGGATAAAGCCTTGTTTCAAATCCGCAAGCGTAAGAAAACCCTTTAGCCGGTTACCTTTTCCAACCACAGGAAGATGCCGGATTGAATTAACTTTCATAAGTTCGATGGCTTCCTGGATAGAAGCACTTTCCGTTATGGTAATGGGATCAGGAATCATTAATGAATGAATTTTCATGG
>JAUXEW010000320.1 GCA_030620375.1 Desulfobacteraceae bacterium
GATACCGTCCAACGGATCGTCGGTAATTTGAACATCCGACCAGAAATGGCGTGTGCCCACACACATATCATCCATCACTACATGCGCGTTCAGACTCTCGATCATATCGATCAGTCCTGTCTCGGTCAAAGGCGACCCCCAGACCAATAGGCGAACATCCTTTTCTCCAGGACCGTCTTGGCGATTTTTTACTTCTGAAATGATTTCCTCCAGCATCCTGGAGCCCTCTTCCATCGGCATGCACATCAGGGCAACCACAATCTGCAGGGTTTCTGAGCCGGAAAGCAGTGGCGGATCTCCTTTACGAAGATCATAGAGCTTTCGGATCAGCGCCCGCTGCCGGTTATGAATTCTAATCTCTTCTTTAAGACGATCCGGGTCTATTTTTCTGCCGGTATGCGCCTCAAGTGCCATTTGAAAAGTAATCAACTTTTCCTTGAACAAATCAATAGAATTCTCCCGAACAACATGCGGCAGATCAATGTAATGGTGAAAAGGAAGCGGAACCTTGTAACTCCAAATCCGGCAAAATTTTTCTTCGCAATCACATGTATGTGCAGCGACAAACCCATCGAGAAAATCATAACGCCCCTTTAAGGCCAAATCAAGGCTGGAACGGAGAATGGGACAAATAATGGGAGGAAGGCTTGCATCCGCCTTGGTGATCGATTCATCCATGCTCCCCTGAACCCGAAAGGGCACATAATCCATGGCCGTAATCATTTCCAGAGGCGGGTATGAGCAGTAATACCCCATTACTTTTTTTCCTTCCTCCTGCAGAGCCCGAACCCGAACGCCGCGATCATTATATATTTCGATAGCCTTTCCCAGACCTTTTGCATCATCAGATGTCATCAATATACTCCTTTCAGTAAAGATATTATCGTTACCAGTCCAAGCCTTCTTTCTGTCTTACATCTCGATAGTGATCCATGGAATCTTCAAACGCCTGTGCGTTTTTTAGCGCTTCATCCGGATCAAAAAGCGTAAGGTCAACAATATCACCTTCGATATTCATTGTCGGTATATGCAGCGTTTCTTTTAATACATTCGCGGTATGGGTCAGCCAAAATGTGGCTGCCCTGCAAGATATCAATGAATGAGTGATAAAACCATCCGCTTTATATTCCCGTGCCCAGTTGTAATAGTCTTGCCCCGACCCTATTATGGGATAGTTTTTTTTCTTAGCTTTGGCCAGGTGGCCCACACCGACCCAGTAAGTCCATCGGGTTAATCGTTCGAGAATGTCATCACCTGTTTTAATATCCAAGGGTTCCGGCGGATGATACCCGGAACTTTCGATGACGAAATTCCATCCTCTTTCGGCCAATTTTTCAAAAAAATCCAGACTGTGCCACGGCGGCAGTTCTGAAAACATCAGCCGATATTTTTCAGGTGTCACAGCACTTTTTTCGGCATCGACCCTGGCTTTGACTTCGTCGTAGACCTTTCGGTAGAGTTCCACTGCCTCCTTATCCGCCGTCATATAATAACCGGGAACCATGAGGGTCCAAAAGTCACGTGAATGCATGGGACACGGCCTGGCTTTTCGCAATTCATTGATCTCCCACCAGATTTGAAAAACTTTTTCCTGGTTGTCCACATATTCCGCCAAAAGATCCATATCCATTTTTTTCCCCAAAAGGCCCTCAAGAAAATCAATGAATAGCTTAAGTTCGCCTGCTTTGTAATGGATGTTTTCTTCATGTATGTGAGGTTTTATATCTTCCGACATGTCATATGACGGTGTGTCGATCGTCCATACCGGAACATTAAAATATTGCCGCAGTGCTTGAAACCATTTAAACCGGGTATCACAAGCTATCCCGGAGCCCAACATAAATGTCGGTTCCGCCATTCCACCCAGTGGTGCATCCGGAGGTATTTTACCCAGTTTCTTCATCTCCGCCGCATAACCGATGCAATTACGGGCATATCCGCAAAGATGGGTGGGAAATCCTTCACCATCGCATAATGCCATGTATTTTTGAGCCGCACCGGTGGAAGCGCACACGGTCCCAAAATTTTCCGGGTAAACCGGTGTAACCCCCATTGCGCGCATTATAATGTCCCCTTCCCACCAGTTGACCATGCTCCACGCAACCGGTCGGCCCTCTTGTGCAGCCAGCACTCCCTCACTGTACATCTTGTTAACCATTGGCCGAACGATCTTCCTGGAATCCAATCGATCTATAAATCTTTTTTTGGTTTTCTCGTTTCCCATATCCAATTTCCTTTCATATTAAAAAATACACCCTGTATTTCAATTTCATTCTGAATTTTTAATCGTATATTTTAAATTAGATGGTAGATTTTAGTTCAGAGCAAGGCCTGAGCGATTTTGAAACCGACAGCGTAGCTGTCATAGTGTCAACGGACATAGCACATGCTATTTTGAGGATTTAAAGCCTCCCCGCAGCAAGCTACGGGCAATCTTCCAAGTAAGGATTTTAGACTATTCTTATTCCGCTCGCTAACCCCGCAGCAAGGGGGAATGTGCTCGCATTGCTTGTTCAAAAGAGCGAAA